>NZ_JBEPPY010000003.1:0-250466 GCF_040547575.1 Marinobacter sp. MBR-99
CTGGAAACACTGCTGCCCTGGAACGTTGAGTTGCCGGCTTTGAAAAAAGTGGCTCAATACGATTAGGGCAAGAGGGTCGATTTAGCGGCGCTTACGAAACCGGCATCGGTTAGTTTGGCCTGGGTATGGTCAATGGTGAGCGTTACCGGCTTGACCACTGGCATGTTCTGGAGTTTGTGGCTGGCCAGATCAATCAGTTGCTGAGTATCAAAGCGAATAGAGTACCTCGTTTTCTGGCTGATTTTGTCCCACAGTGCCTTGAAATCCGGGTTCAGCTCCACCCGTTTGTTGTAGGAAACGGCCGTGCGCTTGCGAGCGTCCTGAACCCGTCCCGCAAACATGAAGCTGCGCAGGCGGTCGATGATTTCATTTTCCAGCGGCTGGTATTCCGGCGGCACTTGCAGCTGGAAGTACATGTCGTCCGGCTGAAAACGGGCGGTGAGGTCGCCCTTGGCGTCCAGATAGCCTTCCGCTTTGAGGGCCTGCCACAGATGGCGGGATTTTTCCTGGCCCAGAGTTTGGATGTCGTTGATCGCCAGCGGCGCAAAGGCGATAACCGGCACACGGCCAAACTTGAAGCCGCCGCCGATGTCTTTCTCCATTTCGGTTTGCAGATTCTTGGCGTATTCCTCAAACGACTCGCTGGCCACTACCGTCAGGCGGTTCACCTGCGGATCAAAAACCCGGTCGCCGTTGGCGTCCACAGACAAACGCAGGCCACGCCCCAAGGTCTGTCGGCGTTCCTTTTCGCTGCCGAATTCCCGCAGGGTGCAGATCTGGAACACATTCGGGTTGTCCCAGCCCTCTTTGAGGGCTGAGTGACTAAAAATGAAGCGCAGAGGTTCGGATTCATCTAACAGGCGCTCTTTATGCTTCATGATTAGCTCGTAGACTTCGGCGTCACTTGCGGTAGTGCCGCTAGTGTCCTTCAGCTCCACCACTTTGCCGCGCTTTTTCACTTCGGCAAAGTAACCGTTGTGCACCTGCTCTACATTCCGCTTCGGCAAGTCGCTGAACAGCGAGCTTGCGGCCAGCTCGCTGTAAGCTTCCTCAAACCAGCGAGCCAGCTTACCTTTCTGAACATGGCCATGCTCATCGTAGTAACGGTAATTGGCCACCTTGTCGATAAAGAACAGCGACAGTACCTTCACTTTCAGGCCCTGCTTTTGCAGGTTGCGCTCTTTCTTGAAGTGCTCCTCCACCGTCTGGCGGATCTGCGCTTTCAACACATCGTCGTGGATGCCGCCTTTTTCCTGCTCTGGCTCCAGAATCACGTTGTTGGCAAAGCGCACGTATTCCGCACCCGGCTCGGCGTAGATTTCGTCCACCACATAACCCTGATAGCCCGAGCGATTGGTGTGGTCAGACAGATCCGTTCCCTGCTTGAGTTTGACGGTCTTTTCCCGGGTGCCGTTGGGCGTGTCTTCAAAAATCACCACCGAAGCCGAGGGGGTCTTGGCTTTGCCGTTGTAGCCAATCGTGCTCAGCCGCAGGTAAGTCTGGTTTACATTGCTCTGGAACTGGATAGACGCCACTGAGATCTGCTTCACCAGCTTCATGTCATACGCCTTCACCGGCCCCAACTGATACACCACGTTGTAGGGGTTACGGTGAGTGGCGGAATAGCGCAGGGCAAACAATGGCTTCAGGTGATTCACCGCCCGGCGTGCCTTGGGGGTGTTGTCCACAGATTGCGGCTCATCGATGATCAACACCGGCTGCACGTCCTGGATGAACTCAATCGGTTTAACACCCGACATCCGGTCCTGCTCCCGGTGAATCACTGAAAGCTTCTTGATCTCGTCCGGGGTCAGGCTGTCATAGTTGTCCACATCCCCTGCATCCCGCTGAAACGCCTGGATGTTGATGACCATAATCTGCAGGGTATTCGCGGTGGCAAACTGGCGCACCTTGGAAAGGTCTTTAGAGCTGTACACGTAGTGATCGAAAGGCGCGTTGTTGTAGATGCCGCGGAAATGCTCTTTCATCATCGCGAGAGACGACAGCACACCCTCCCGGATAGCCACTGACGGCACCACAATGATGAACTTACGCAGGCCCAGGCGCTTGTGCAGCTCGAAAATACTGCGCAGGTACACGTAGGTTTTGCCGGTTCCGGTTTCCATCTCCACCGAAAAATTCGGGAACGGGTAGTCGTCTCCAGGCTCGAACAGGTGCGCGGATTTCTCGATAAAGTTTTGTTCCTGCACCCGGTGCAGGTTAGCCAGCAGTTTGTCCACATCCCACGAAAGCGTATTGCCAATACCCAGCTTTCGGTAGGGCTCGCCGGCGGTAGACAAGCCCTCAAACACCGACAGCGTAGATTCGATCGCGTCTTGCTGGTAATCCAGATTGGGGTTGAACTTCAGTTTCAATGGGCTGCTCCGGCTTCCTGGGCTGGGTTCAGGTACTGCATCAGGTCGCCGCGGCGGAAGGTGGCCGAGAGTTGTTGCAAGGATATCTCCCTTTCACCATACAGAGCCGTCAGCGCCTCGGAAATCTGATCCTGTGCGCGATGCTGGAACTCATTAAACTGGCGATTTAGTCGGCCCAGTAACACCGGATAGTTCCGATGGTTGACCTCCGCGAGAGTGACACCTTCGGTTTCCAGCAGATAATCCCCCACCAACATGGCCTTGTAGTGAGAAGCATACGGCAGGAATATCGGGGGATTGGCTTGCTCCGGGCGCTTACGCTCATTCTCTACCATCCGAAAGATAAGCGCCGCCAATATGGCCTGCGTGGAGTTCAGGTTGCCGAACACTTCCTCGTAGAGTTTTCCGAACAGCTCCTTGCGGCGGAACTTGGCTTGGAACGGCTTTCGGCGCCATACGGCAAGCACCGCTTCAGCCACCACGGAACTGGTCAGCTCGTCGTTCTTCACCGAGGTATCGTCCCGCTTGCGGCGATAATTGAAGCCCAGATCTCTCATACCCAGCTCCAATTGATGCTGCCGCTCGTCGTTAGCGCGCAGATCTCTTAGGTCTACCGGGTTCTGGCTGTTGGTAGCGTAGGTAATGTCTTGAACGAACTCTTTGTCGTCTTCTGCAAGTTCATACAGCCGCAGCAGCACATAGGTCTCAGAAAAGTCCCGCAGCAGGTCTGGTTCGTTCAGGGTTTGCTGGATGGTTTTGCAGGTTTGCCCGCCATTAATGATCTGAATGCCTTCCAGCTTGAGCTGGTAATCCCGGCCCTGCAACGCATTGTGGCGGAACTTCCGGCAGATCATGGTGATGCCGTTGTTGAAAAAGTAGAAATTCTTGCGCCGTTCGTCATTCACCAGGGTGTCGTGAATGGCCGTATTCACCCGGTTACGGTTCATACCCAGATAGCGGCGAATGTTCCGTTCCAGCAGTTGATCACCATGTCGATTGAACAGGTCGGCGATATCCTGAATTGCTACCTTGCCGATCAATACTCTGCGGTAGTTGAAATCCTCAATCACGGCTTCACCGCGCAGTGGCAAGGAGTCGTCCACCGATTTCTGGTTCTGTAGCACCCGCACAATGTCGTTGTGGTTCAGGTGTACCCAGTTAACCTGAGAGGCAGAGAATCCTGCGGCCTCAATTACCTTTTGAGCACTGTCGTTCCAGCGATCCCCGTTATTGCAAAGCACCATCTTCACCACCGGAATGTATCCGTCGCGAATCAGGGACCGCACCTCTTCGATTCGCGGTTTCAGCCGGTCGTTCATATCCAGCACTTTGGCTGGGTCAAACAGGGTGCCAATGGTCTGAATGGCCGCCTTTACGCCATTTTCCGGAAAATGCGCGGCGCCACTCAGATCCTTGTGCTTGTATTTGCCTTGAAACAGCGTGACCTGGAATTCGCCATCTTCCACATCGCCCACATAAAGCACATCCACGCCCGCATCGCCGCCGCCCTCGGTGAGGTACTCTGCAGCCTCTTCCAGCGGGATGCCCAGAGCCGTGGCTGCACTGAGCAACACGAAAGCGGCAGACTTTCTCTTCTGTGGGTCGTTACCTGTTGGCAGCAGGTCGCTGTTAGCACTGACAATGCCATCCAGTCTCTGGTCGATGATGCTTGCGTTAATGTCCATGGGCGCTCCTGAATCCGGCAGTCTTTATCAAACCGTTTTGAAATCGATCTGGTCAATTTTTTCCTTGCCCTGATTAAAGGCCTCGAAGGTTTTCACGGCGTTGGTCTTGAGCTGGTCGTTGCCGTGGAAGGCTTTGTCCAGGCAGATAAACTGGCCGGGGGCTTTGGCCAGAACCGCGTCGATCAGCGCCTGATCGATATTATCCTCCAGGTGCACCAGCAGGGAGCCTTCGGCGACGGAGAACAGTGTGTGGCCCGCCAGCTCAATCTGCTCCACTTTTTCTGTGGGCATTACCCCGGACTTGATCAGCAGCTCGTAGAGCAGGTCTTCCTGACTGGCGTTGGGGTCGATATGGTCGACGTTGAGCTCCATTTGTTGGAGGAGCTCCTCATCGGAGACGTCTTTGGCGGGGGCTTGCCAGAGTTTGAAGTTACTTTGGTTGAGTTTTAGGACTTTGAAGCCAAGATCAATTTTGCTCTCGTCATTGAAGTCTAACCGTTCTCGCATCGACTCCCGAAGGCTAGAGGCTGCGCTTCGAATTCTCTCTTTCCCTATCTCGGCAATCGTCTTGAAGTCCTCTGCTCCAGTAGGTTCTGGCAATTGAACCATAACGAACTTGCGATTTCCGCCGTCTTCGGCATTTTGATCCATTACCGCAGCTGCGGTCGAGGCAGCGCCGGAGAAAAAATCCAGCACGATTGCCTCGTCGTCGATTTCAGTGGCAATCTGAACCATTCGCCGGATTAATCTTGTTGGCTTGGGGGTATCAAAAACGGAGTCCGAGCCAGAAAAGGTAAGTTTGCTCAGCAGATCCCTTTTTGCTTCTTGCGTATGACCAACTTCTTTATATGTCCAAAGTGTCTGTGGAACACGTCCCTGCTTGACCTCCGTCAGAAAGATCTTAGGCGCTGGTATATTATTACCGTTTTCGCCCCACCATATTCGTCCATCACTGTTGAGCTCATCGAATTTTTCTCTAGAAATTCTCCAATATGAGCCCGAAGGTGGCCCTGATATTACCCTGCCACTAGGACATGTGATTGGATAGGTTCCCTTGCTATAGTAGTTTCTTGCAGCAAGGTTATTAGGGCGCCACGGGCCGCGAGGATCGTTATCTGGATTCTTATAGGCAGCATCCTGCTCGTCGGTTCTGGGTAAAAGCTCAGGAACCCAACTTGAGGCCTGCCGCGCGTATACCACTACATACTCGTGGTCTTCTGAAAAATATTTAGCACTGCTCTTCGGTGCGTATACCTTCTGCCATATCGCTGTAGCAATAAAATTCTCCTCCCCAAAAATCTCATCACACATCCGCCGCAGGTTCTCCACCTCATTGTCGTCGATGGAAATAAAGATGACTCCGTCTTCCCTCAGCAGGTTGCGGGCCAGGTACAAGCGCGGGTACATCATGTTCAGCCACTTGGTGTGGAAGCGGCCTTCGTTGGCGGTGTTGGTGGAGAAGGTGCGGCCTTCGCTGTCTTTCAGGCCGGCGTATTGCAGGTAGGTGTCCAGACTTTCACTGAAGTTGTCCGGGTAGATGAATTCCTTGCCGGTGTTGTAGGGCGGGTCGATGTAGATCATCTTGACCTTGCTGTAGTAGCTCTTCTGCAACAGCTTGAGCACTTCGAGGTTGTCGCCCTCGATGAACAGGTTTTCGGTGGTGTCGAAATCCACCGATTCTTCCCGGCACGGCTTGAGAGTGGCGGTCGAGGGCTGCTGGATCAGCCGCAGGCAGTCCCGCTTGCCGGGCCAGTCCATGCCGTAGCGTTCCCGGCGGCTGTCGTAGATGTCGGTGAATTCACCCAGCTCCGCTTTCAAGCGTTCCAGATCAATGGTTACCTTCAGCTCGCCCTTGTCGTCGCGGGTTTCGGTGAAGATGCCCGGGAACAGCTGTTCGAATTCTTTGCGGCGCTGCTCGGCAATGTCTAGGGACTGGCCGTTCATCTGGGTGTCTGTGGAGGGCTTGTCTGGGTTGGTCATGGTACTGCGGTGTCCTTGGTCAATGCGAACTGTGGGTTATCGGTGCTGAATGCGCTGGCATTATTCGCTGGGCGGTTTGTTAGGGTGGTCCGCCAGCTCCCAGAACGAGCGTTTGCGCCAGTGCTGCGTTTGCAGACTGCGAATAAAGTCCTGTGCATTTTCCAGCCCGCGATAATCCTGAATCAGGTTATCCAGCGCCAACAGTTTTTGAAAATAGCCCGCACCGTGGCGATAGGCCCGGGTGTAACCGCGTTCCAAAAGATCGGTCAGCAGCGCACGGTAGCACACCACTTGGGCCAGGGGCCGGTCTTCGTCAGCAAACCTTTTTGCCCAGCTCAGCAGGGTACCGTAATGCACCGGTGTGAATCGGCCGGGCTCGGCCAATAATACCTCTTCGGCCCGCTCGGGGCTGCCTGCCAGCAGCAACATGGCAACCCACTCGTCGGGTGCAACTTTGTCGCTTGACAGGTTTTCAACCTGACGTCGCAACTGAGGCTGTTCCTGATCACTGGCCATTCGCCACAGCGGTTCCAGGGTGTAGCTGTGGGGCCTTTCGGCAAAATCCTGTTGGAGTTCCGCTTTCAGCTGGTCGGTATCGCCGTTACGTTTTAACCACAGGTGTCGCAAAGAGCGATAACGGTTCTGGTCGCCTTGCCATTGAGGCTGTTCCAGCCAGTTGGCTGCCCGGTCCAAATCGCCCAGGGTCAATGCAAATTCAACTAGACTCGCCAGTTGCAGGGTATTGGGTTCCGGGCTGGTAAGCAGGGTGGCCTGCTCGTAAAGAGCCATATCTTGAAGGGCTTCCGCCACCGATCTAATGCCGATGCAGGCATGCGCGGCTTCAACATTATAGCGGCCCGGTTCTCGTGGCATTGCCAATGCAGCCTTTGCATCTGCCTCAAAATCAGCCGCCAGCGAGCGAAGCTCTGATTCGGACAATAACGGAGCGCTGTTGGCGATGATGTCGTCTAGAACACCGTATTCATTGTTGTCAAAGAACGTCCGTACTTTTTGCAGCCAGTTTTCGGCATCCGGCTTCTGGTGGCGCACTTCAACCGCGATAGCCAGCCACTGGCGGGTGGCGTCCCTGAAAATGCCGCCCACGTAGCCGTCGGAATCGTCTACTCGCTGGAACACTTCGTGCGCCAGTTCAAGAAAGGTCTCGGTCAGCCGCAGCGCGGCGAGGCGATCTTGCGGGCGCAGCAGGCTGTCGATAGCCGACAAAATCGAGGACAGTCGCTCGCTGAAATCGTAGCTGCCCCGGTAGCCATAGAATTCATCCTCGTCAGCAATCTGCTGCAACTGGGCGGAGAGGGTTTCTATCAGTGTGGAGGCCTCGTTCCCGGGCCCATGGCCAGCGGCCAGGTAACGGTCGATAATGTCATCGATATGAGTCTCTACCCCGTAGACGGCGCGGAGCACGCGAATCCGGTCTTGCTTTGACAGCCTGGCGGCACGGTCTTCCAGCGTCATGGGCGGTATGGCTCCTTCTTCGCTGCATAAACCGTTAGCTGAAGTTCTTCCCCAACCATCTGGTACTCCGGGCGTTTGCCAGAGAGTTTTTCAGATTCGTTGAGAATAACCGGAACGCCTTCACCCCGTTTGTCCATCATGCGGGAGCGGTTGATGGTAGGGTGTTCATAGGGGCATCGAGCCAGCAGGCTGGTGATGAGCTGATTGCGGGAGGCCTGTCGGGCCATGAGTTCGTCCACTTCCATGGTGTTGACCAGAGCTCCTGGTGAGCAGAGTACCAGCCGATCAGCAAACATGTGCAGGCGAATGTGAGCGCCGTAAATGTCGTAATCCCGGTGGGCGACAGCGTTAACCAACGCTTCGAAGATGGCGGTCAGGCTGTATTGGGGGATGTCTTCCCGGCCCAGCAGTTTACGGGCTGCCACACGCTGGTTTTTCTCGACAAAGGCCAGGGCACCGCTGATTTGTTGGTCCAGGGGGCCAGTAAAGTCCATAGCGTCAATTTGTTGATCCGCATCGCGGTCGTCGCCCGAGTAACAGACGGCCTGAATGTAGGCGTTTGGCAGCCAGTTGACCGGGGCTGGGGTACCCAAAAGCACGCCGGAAACGCTCAGTTTTTCATTACCCTCGTCATCATCCACCAGCATTCGGAGCTTGCGGAGCTGGGTTCGTTCCGGCTGACCCTCTTCTCGCAGAAATTTGCGATACAGGCTCGGGTCCAGATCCTCATAACGGGTACCAGGCACCGGGCGTTCGTCCAGCCAAATTAACCGGGACTGGCTGCGTTGCATCATCAGCCGGGCCAGGTACTCCTGCTTCATGGGTTGTTTGGATTCGGCCACACGGTGGAAAAAACGGCCGTTAATACTGTGCACGAACAGGCTCTTCTCAATGTCCACATGCAGTACGTTCTTCATGTCGCCGTGTTCGTCGGGCAGCTCAAGCAAGCGGGTGGCAATGGGTAGTGGCGGCTCTACGTTGTCGGTGGCAGCGTCTTTAACACGTTTCTGCACCGCCTCAAGCATGTCGGCCGGAATGCCGGTGATTTGCCGGGTTTTGTCGTCTACGCCCAGAATCAGGTAGCCGCCTTTCTGGTTGGCGAAGGCAGCCATTTCGTCGGCCAGGTCTTTTTGGTCTGGGCCTTTGATCTTGTTGCCACGGATTTCAACTCGCTTGAACTCATATCCGGAGTCCTCGCCCAGTCGAATCTGGTACAGCAGGTCTTTAACCAGCTTTTCTCTGTCCATGTTGGTCTCTGGCCTCTATTCAGTGGGTGAGCGTCCAGCGGGCGGTAAACAGCTCTTTGATCTCGCAGGTCAATTCCAGTTTTTCGCTCACTTCGTCCAACAGGCGGTCTTCCTCTTGCTCGATGGCTTTTTTGGATTGGTGGTATTCTGCCAGAGCATCGTCGCGCTTGCGCTCCAGTTTGCGAAGTTCTTTCTTGGCCTGGATTTTTTCCGCTGTCGAAGCCAGTTGTCTCGCCTCTTTTTTATAGCCCCGTATTTGCTCGTCTAGCTCATCCACAGTGGCCATGAGCGCTTTCCTGCGGTCCTGCGCCCAGCGTTCAAGCTTCTCGGATTCCTGCTCCAGATACTGATCCAACTCCGCTTCTGTTTCGGCTTCGGCTTCTTCCACAACCTGCGCCTGCCACTCGGCGAAGTGCCGCTGCGGAATGGCGTCACTGAGAGGCTCTTCACGGGCCGGTATTGACATCAAGTGGTCTGCATTCTCAAGTGTCAGTCTGCGGCCGTCACTCGTTTGTGCAAGAACCACCAGACGGGTGTTCTGGGTTCGCCCCTTGTTGTAGGTGAACCGTACTTCAAAAGCGGTGAGCGTACCCGACTGGCCGATATAGTCCTTAAGCGCCGCATACTGGCCATGAAGCTGATCATAATGAAACACCAGATGCGCTGGCGCCGGGTTACGGGCCTTGGCCCTATGCACCAGGTCCCAGGCCAGATAATGCTCGGTAGCCTGTAACCGGAAAAACTCGGAGTCGTTTTGCTCCGCCAACGGCCAGCTCAGGTCGTAGCGCTGTTTATTTAAGTAGAAGTGGTTGGTGTTAAACCTGGCCTCCGGCAACTCAGCTCGCGCCAGGTCCATAAGCACCTGCTCGTACTCTTGCAAGAAATCCTTGCTTTGGTCACGGCGGGTTTTCAGAGCTGATACCACATCGCGATCAAAGTTATTCAGTAAGGCCTCACGGGCAGCCGTCTCTCTCGCAGCCAGCGTCTCCTCCAGAGACTGTTGCAACTGATCGAACTGGTACTCAATTTCTTGATCCGTGCGGCATTTCTGATAGATCTCGTAAATACGGCGCTCAATATCGATGCTGCCTTCAATGGCTCCGAGCACTTCATCGGAAGCACCAAAAACACCCTCAAACAATTTGAGTTTTTCATCAAGAAGCTGAAATACGCGACGATCGGCCGGATTTTTGCGGTTTACGAAGTTAACCACCACCACGTCGTTCTTCTGGCCATACCGATGAACTCTACCGATGCGCTGCTCTACTTTCTGGGGATTCCATGGGAGATCATAGTTGATCAGTACGGAACAGAACTGAAGGTTGATACCTTCACCGCCGGCTTCGGTAGAAATAAGAATGTCGGCTTTGTTGCTGCGAAATTGATCCACCAGCGCAGCTTTCATATCGGCGGCTTTCGAGCCGCTGATACGAGCTGACCCTTTATGCTCCTCCATCCATGCCTGATAGACTGCCTTGGAGCGAGGGTCGTTATTGGAGCCATTCAGCAACACCGTTCTCCCAGCGTATCCTCCAGTTTCCAGAAGCTCCTGAAGGTATTGCTGAGTTCTGCAAGACTCGGTAAACACCACCGCTTTACGTTGCCCACCAAGGCGCTCTGTCATGGTAAGGGCTTTTTCCAGCACTGCGAGCAGGGCCTGCCCCTTGGCGTTGCTGGTAATACTCTTGGCAAGGTCGCGAAACTCACTAAGTTGGGCGATTTCCTGGCTCAGTTTGCTTGAAGCCCCAGCTGACTCGTCGTTGCTGGCCTCCTCATTGCTCCCCTCGCCCTCTTGGTTTTGAGACTCTGCCCAATCGTCGATTTCTTCGATATCAGAGAGCGCCTCCTCATCAAGCCGTTGCTGCTGTTCAAGGCGTTCAATCATGCCCTTGAGCGTGTCGGCTACGGCAAAAGACGACGAGGCCAAAATTTTGCGCAAACCCATACTCACCAAATGGCGAGCACGGGGGTTAATCGCCTCGTTATCTGGCCGCTGCAAATACTGGGACAGTTTTTGATACAACACCCATTCTTCCGGCAATGGTGTGAAATCTTGAGTGATGGAATAGCGGTTGGTGAAGTTGATACCGCCCTCCTCCTGAACCTGGCGCCGGAGAGTTCGGTGGCATAATGGACGAATGCGACGTTTGAGATCTTCCAGAGCCTTCTCATCGCGCTGCCGGTTTACGTAGAGCGCCCGAAACGACTTTTCATCACCAAAAAAATGAGGGTCTATGACCTGACTCAGGCCATAGAGTTCCAGGAGGTTATTCTGGATCGGTGTCGCCGATAGCAGGACCCGGCTTTCTGCGAATTCGGTGGCCTCCACCAGCGCTTTTGCCCTCTTGCTGCCATTAGTCTGATAGAGGTTCCGTAGTTTGTGGGCTTCATCGAAGACAACAAGGTTCCAGCTAACCAATCGCACATAGTCACGCTGTCGAGCCGCGTATTCATACGAGCAGATAACTATCCGCTCATTCTGATCGAACGGATTGATTTTTCCTTCTTTTTTGAGGTTTGCAGCGACTTTGCCATCAATGATCACGGATGGCAGCTCAAACTTATCGCCGAGCTCCTGGCTCCACTGCTTCCGCAATGAGGCGGGCACAATCAATAGGATGTTGCGCTTGTTCTCCGCCCATTTCTGCGCCATCACCAGGCTGGCCTCTATTGTCTTACCCAGACCTACTTCGTCAGCCAGCAGCACCCCTTGCTCCAATGGCGATTTAAGAGCAAAGCAGGCGGCGTCAATCTGGTGCGGGTTCATATCCACACGGGCGGAGGCCATGGCCCTGGAGACCTGGTTTTCGATTTTGCCGGATTGGGTTAGCCAGTGGGCAAAATAGGTGCTTTGGTGAGGGGTGAACATCTCCGACTTTCCTTTAGAACAGACCGCCAATATAGTTCCCGCCATGCGGACTCTCAAGGATTATTGCTCTGCGATCAATACCTTGATCTCGCCATCTACCGGAATCTGTCGGAGATACACCTTTATTGGTTGCTTTGTTCGTTAACGGGATCGGTTCGCTGCCGAGTATTTTGATTGCAAAGGCAGCAAATCAAACACTCGACTCTCATTATTGGGGTCCACAAGCTCCGTGGCGGACTTGTATACCCGAGGCGTGGTGTAGAGCATTTTCAGGGCCTTGCCATGAGGCATCGCCATGTAACGCTCAGGCTCGTTGTCCTCCAACCACTTCCGAACCCGCGGCGCCATGTTATGGGCCATTTTCGGAAAGAAATGGTGTTCGATGTGATGACTGAAACGGAAATGCAATCGATCAAGAACCGGATTGCTGCGCAGGCTCATGGAGTTATCCAACGGATTATTCGTCGGCGTCTGCGGCCGCAGGAAGTGATTGGTCAGGATATAGCCCTGCCCCAAGGCATTGGCCGTCATGAACGGAATCAGCACGGTAAACACCGCCAGCGGGCCTGAGACAACCGCCAGGGCAACCCACAACGCCAGGCACAGGAACACCTGAGCAATGGCCAGATTGCGGTTAAAGCCCTTGAACTGCTTTCGATGTTTCGCCTGAATCCACAACACCAGTTGGGCGTGAAAAGTGAACGAATAGGTCAGGAACAGATAGCTGTACCAGGTGCCTGAACCCGGCGCCAGCTTGTGAAACTTCTTCTGCCCAGGATTGGTTTTATAACGGCGTAGAGTGCCGAAGCTATCCGGGTCTGTGTCGCCGGTGTTGGTGTTACCGTGGTGAACCACGTTGTGCCACTTACGCCAGAACTCCGGCGGCACCATCAACGGACCAAACCCCAGCCAGCCAAAAAAATTCTGCCAACGCCGGCTCATGCCCAAGGCGCCGTGCAACACCTCGTGGGCCAATAAAGCCTGGCAACCAATGGTATGCCCCACCAGCAACGCCAGGCCAAGATTGGCATACCAGGGCAACCCCGCCATCAGAATCGCCGCCAGCCCACCCCAGATAATCGCCTGCAGGGGCAAGAACCAGATCACCCGCCAGGTCTGAGCCTTGAACGTATCAGCGGGAAGCTCCTTCTTCATCCGGTCCCGAAGCTCCCGCTCGTCCGGCTTACCATAAACCACGGCCTCCGCCGCTCCCGGTTTCACTGCTGCGTTCATTTTTCACCTTTGCTTAGTTGAATTTCGACAACAATAGATTTACAGCGTACATGTGTGCGCCGAATTTATAACAAGAAAATCAACTAAACAATGGCTACGGAGTATTTTTTTTAATCAATACAAAAATACATGATTACACATGTACTCTAAATTCACTGCTGGACTACGGGGAGAAGGTTGGAGGGCTTTTCTGAAACCCTGCGGAGCCATGGATGGCGGAGCGGAGCGTACACGGACGTATTCACAGCGTGTTTCAGAAAAGCCCTCCAACCTTCTCCCTGCCACCAAAACCCAAGAACAAAAAAAGGAGCCCGAAGGCTCCTTTTCTCGATGAAAACTCAAAAATCTGAAAGTCAGCCCCCCGAAAGCGACTGCTCCGAAGGATCAAGCTCCATCTGCTGAATGGCAATCACCGCCTGAGTCCGGTTACGAACACCAAGCTTGCGGAACACCGCCGTGATATGGGCCTTGATGGTGGCTTCTGACACATCCAGATCATAGGCAATCTGCTTGTTCAAAAGCCCCTCAGCCAGCATCCCCAACACCCGGAACTGCTGCGGCGTCAAAGACGCCAGGCGCTCCGAGAAATCGGTGGATTCAGACTGCATCCGCTCAATCTTGTCGGCTATACCCTCAGGCAGCCAGACATCGCCCTCCAGCACCGCCTGAATGGCCAAAGTAATGGTAGGCAGCGGTGCACTCTTGGGAATAAACCCGGAGGCACCGTAGTCAATGGAGCGACGCATGGCCTGCAAGTCTTCGGAACCCGACACAACCACCACCGGCAGCCCCGGGTACTGGCCTCGCATGAACACCAGCCCGGAGAAACCATGGGCACCCGGCATGTTCAGATCCAGCAGGATCAGGTCTGCATCCGGGTGCGACTCTACCGCCGCCTGCAGTGACTTGATGCTGTCGACCTCCACAGTCTCGACATCCGGCACCGCCTGATTGACCGCTTGTTTCAATGCAGCCCGAAACAACGGGTGATCATCAGCGACGATAATTGTTTGTGTCATTCAACAGATTCCTCACAGGTTAGGGCTGTCAGCCGTCGGCGTTACTGAAACGCGCGACTGCTGATCAGGTCATCCACTACGCCCGGGTCAGCCAGGGTGGAAGTATCTCCAAGCTGATCGTGCTCGTTCGCAGCAATCTTACGCAAAATCCTGCGCATAATCTTGCCAGAACGCGTCTTGGGCAGTCCAGGCGCCCATTGAATCACATCCGGAGAGGCAATCGGGCCAATTTCTTTACGAACCCACTGAACCAGCTCCTTCTTCAGCTCGTCCGACGGCTCTTCACCCTGCACCAGGGTCACGTACACGTAGATGCCCTGCCCCTTGATTTCATGGGGATAGCCAACCACCGCAGCCTCGGCCACCTTGTCATGAGCTACCAGAGCACTCTCAACCTCGGCAGTACCCAGGCGGTGGCCAGACACGTTCAGAACGTCGTCCACCCGACCGGTGATCCAGTAGTAGCCGTCTTCATCACGGCGGGCACCGTCACCGGTAAAGTACATACCCTTGTAGGTGCTGAAGTAGGTCTGGATAAACCGCTCATGATCACCGTAAATGGTGCGCATCTGGCCCGGCCAGCTATCCAGAATGACCAGGTTGCCCTCGGTTTTGCCTTCCAGGATATTGCCCTCGTTGTCCACCAATGCAGGCTGAACGCCAAAGAACGGTTTAGTGGCGGAACCCGGCTTCAGATCTATCGCGCCAGGCAGCGGAGAAATCAGTATGCCGCCGGTCTCGGTTTGCCACCAGGTGTCCACAATCGGGCATTTGCTGTTGCCAATCACCCGGTGATACCACTCCCAGGCCTCGGGGTTGATCGGCTCGCCAACCGAACCCAGGAGTTTGAGGCTTTCGCGGGTAGTGCCGTTCATGCAGGACTCGCCCTGAGCCATCAGCGCACGGATGGCGGTGGGTGCGGTATACAGGATGTTGACCTTGTGCTTATCAACAACCTGGCCCATGCGGGAGCTGTCCGGGTAGTTGGGCACACCTTCAAACAGCAGTGTGATGGCGCCATTGGCCAGCGGGCCGTATAGAATGTAGCTGTGGCCGGTTACCCAACCGAAGTCCGCGGTACACCAATACACGTCGCCATCGTGGTAGTCGAACACATACTGGTGGGTCATGGAGGCATAGACCATGTAACCGCCCGTAGTGTGCAGTACACCCTTCGGAGCACCGGTGGAACCGGACGTGTAGAGCATGAACAGAGGATCTTCAGCGTTCATCGGCTCCGGCTCGCACTCGGCCGACGCCTCCTTGATCAGGTCTTCGTAACGAACGTCACGGCCTTCAGTCCAGGGGACTTCTTTGTTGCCAGTGTGGGTAACCACGATCACCTTATCGACCTTGGCGTCTTCCTCGTGCTTGAGCGCGTGGTCCACGTTCTTCTTCAGCGGAATGGCGCGGCCACCGCGCAAACCTTCATCAGCGGTAATCACAAAACGGGATTTGCCGTTCACAACCCGGGCAGCGAGCGCTTCCGGGGAGAAGCCACCGAACACCACCGAGTGAATCGCACCGATCCGGGCACAGGCCAGCATGGCAACTGCGGTCTGCACAATCATTGGCATGTAGATGGTGACCACGTCGCCTTTCTTTACGCCCTGGGCTTTCAGCGCATTGGCAAACTTGCAGGTCTCTTCGTAAAGCTCCCGGTAGGTAACGTTGCGGGATACCGAAGGATCGTCGCCTTCAAAGATGATGGCAGTCTGATCGCCGCGTTTCTCCAGGTGGCGGTCCAGACAGTTGGCGGAGGCGTTCAGCACACCGTCTTCAAACCATTTGATGGACAGGTTGTTGTAATCGTAGGTGCTGTTCTTGACCTTGCTGTAGGGCTTGATCCAGTCGAGGCGCTTGCCATGCTCACCCCAGAACGTGTCTGGGTCTTCCACGGACTGGCGATACATTTTTTCGTACTGTTCTTTGCTTACCAGTGCCCGCTCGGCAACTTCCGGACTCACCGGATATACCTGTTTATCAGTCATTGTGCTCCCCCTTAATCAGAGTCTGTTGTCATTGTCGGTTTTTTAAATTCAGGGTGGTCGGGCGATTGTTGCCCATAAGACAGATGCACGTAGTTCAACATGTGTGCCACCGCACAATGAATTAGACTAACGTCCTAACCTACCGCCATTTTCGGGCTAACCTGTTCAGAAATGCAGCGATCAAGGCAGGGTTTAGCAGCATTAACAGCGGCTTTATCTAGAATAGTTGCAGATCGGGGAATGGCAAAACAAGACGTGGCGAGCGAAGGCCCGGCCACTGGCCGGACCCCCGAAGGATGATCAGGCAGCTTTTTTGCGCTGCCTGGAAGCCCGAAGGCTGTAGACCTTTCGTTCTTTCAGGGCATAGCGATTCAAACCCGCCAGGTGGATCTTGCGCAGATAGACTTCCCAGTCAATTTGGCGGGCGTCCACCGGGAAAAGCCCCTTATCGACCTCGCCCATTCTGGCAGACAACGCCTGCAACTCGTCGTTGTGGAAGATGTAATCCGGGGCTGTGTAAAAACCAAAAATAGTGGCCAGTGACTGGGTGGTGTCCAGGTTCTTGAGCATTTTCAGGTCACGGGAATTGCCCAACAACTTCAGCACCTTGTCCGTGACACTCAGAGGCAGGCGCACACCGCTGACGACCAGGTTGAACAGGGTACGGTTAACCGCAATGAAGGGCTTGCTGGGCTGCCTGTAGAACAGGTGGTCATAGGCCGCATAATTGGCCTTGGATTCCGCCATCAAATGGTCGATGAACTGGCCCAGGGAAACCGGATTGGAGCTGCCACTGCAGCACTGGTAAATCCTGCGACGGCCTGGTTCTGCCAGGGCCTCAGCCAGCGAAAGTACAATCGCATTGGCCACCAGGTCCACCGGAATGACATCAATCACGCCCGAGCGCTTGCCCGGAAACAGTGTCACCTTCTCACGGGCATAGGCCAGGATAATGGCATCGGCTACCTTGACGCCCTCGATCCAGCCAGGCGCCGGTTCCTCCAGGGCGCTTTCAATAATTGACGGTCGAACAATGGTCAGGCTGCGCCCGTTAAGCGCCTTCATCAGCAGTTGTTCGCCCAGCCACTTGGTAAAGGTATAGGTGTCGCTCCAGCCATAACGATTGGCTTCCCGAATACCCAGGTCTACCAACTTCTTTTCCAGGGTTTTGCCGGAATAGCGGGCGCGAACATCGGCAATCTTGTCCTGCAGTAACTGCACCAGTTCTTCAATGTCGTAATAGCCTTCACTGGAGCGCGGAATTGCCTCACCTGCTGGCTTGATCACCGATTCGGTCACCGGCCCGGAGTTCATTCCGTTGACATAGCAGGTCGACACCTGCAGGACGGCCAGCCGGCTATTCCGGCGGACCAGCCCGGCGATATTCTCGAGACACAGGGTGTTAATCATCAGCGCCTTGTCCAGCTCTTCCCGGAAGTTCACACTGGCGGCAGAGTTGATGACAGCGTCGAGCTCTCCGGCCAGCTTGTGGCAGGCATCCTCACCTAACCCGAAACATGGCTCGGTCACTTCACCGGTAATGCAATGAACCCGCTCTTCAAGGAAGGTTTCAAACCAGTCCGTATCGGCACTTCTGAGGCGATCAAACACCGATGACGTAGCAATTTCATTAACAAATCGACTGCGGGCATCGGGGTGCCGCTTGTTACCCCGAATCAGCAAGTAGATGCCTCCGATGTCCGGAACGGTTCTGATCAGTTTCTCCAGAACCACCTTTCCCAGAAAACCGGTGGTGCCGGTAATCAACACCCGCTTGCCACGTAGCTGCCTGAGCACCTTCGACGAAGATTCTTTTTGATTCACTTGCTGGTTTGCCATGGTAGAACTCCTTCTCTGATATCGATGTCACCGGCGATCAACGCTGGTAAAAAGTCGCGGGGGGCGGTTTCCTTTGCCCCGACATAAGTGCATCCATCCTGCATCCGCCTGTCAGAGCTGCCTGCATAATGCGGGCCACGATTCCGATCAATTCTTGCACAGCGATCGTGACAGGGCGGTGACAGACTGCAAAATTACGACACAAACATCCCTGAAAAAATGACCAAATAGTGGTCAGGTGCTCATGATTTCATCAGGATCGGGTTCGATCTTTACCTGCGAGTGAACGTAACAGGTCATCGAGGGAAACATCCGAAGGTTTTTCACGCAGTACGCGAAGTAATTGATCCTGCTCACCAAAGCTGATGCGATCATACAGCGGGCCCTCAATCTGACGCGGGTACTCAGCAGGCTCTGACTGAGCCGGCGGCGATACCAGTTCCTCTGCCAGATGTCGCAGGTGAGCCGCCAGTCTGTCCCGGTCGACCCGGGCCAGATACTCCCAGTTCATTGATGCCAGGCCGGTCTGTACGATCTCTACGGTATCAGCGTCGGGATTGCGCCCCAACAGTGCAAACAAGCGGGTAAATGCGTCATACCGGAGCATGGCATCGTCTGGCTTTGCCGACAGTAATCTTTCCAACTGCCCGATCAGGGACCGGCACTGCTGGCCGCTGGATTCGACGGTGGGTGTGTCTGGAATAACCGGTTTGCCCTGACCGGATTGCCGGCGCGCAGCCTGATGCCAGTATGCGGCGATACCGGCCTTGCGCCGCGGCAGGGCCGCCAGGTGCACATTGAGCATTTCCGCCAGGGTATGGAACTGCCGGCAGGAAGGATCCGAGGTTGGCAGCAGAGTCACCGGGTTCTGGTCGAGCACCGACTGCCGAAGGGTTTCGTCCCGCCAAAGCGCCCCCAGGTAATGCAGAGTGCACTGCAGGTGTCGCTGACAGGCCCCGTTCAGCCGCTGGAACACTGACCGTGCCTGACTGGCGCCCTGGGCCATATTGACGATCACAGACGGCTTGCGCCGGTACCCCCGGCGTTTAAGCACCTTTATCAGTGAAAACGCATCGGTGAGAGAGGCGGGGTCTGGCGTGACCACCACGCAGGCCAGTTCCGCCGCTGCGATCATGTGCAGCCCAACGGATTGCAGTCCCGATGCGGTGTCGATAATCACATAGTCGTAGCGATGCTCCAGTTCATGCAGCGATTTCAGTAGCCCCAGACTGTCTTCATAAGACATCTCCATGCAAGCCTGCACACCCGAAGCCCCGGGGACAATATCCAGCCCGTAGTGGGTTTGCAAAATGGCATCCGCAAAATCACTGCGGCCGGCGATCACATCGGCAAGGGTGCGTTCCGGATAGAGCCCGACCAGAAGACTCACGTTGGCAAGATCCGTGTCCGCATCCAGCAACAGCACCCGCTGCCCGCCTTTGGCGAGGGCAAGCGCCAGATTGACGGCAACGGTGGTCTTTCCTACCCCACCTTTACCGCCCGTTACTGCGATGGTTCTTGGTTGGCGCAACTTTTGCCTTCCCTCGTAGCTTGAGCAACCGAAAACAGACGAATCCAGAGACTTGTCACTATAAGCGACATTTTAACCTGTAAAAAGGTTACACATATCACAGACTTGATAATACCCTGCTTAAAAAATCAGCAATAACGGTTTAACACTGGCGAATTATTGTCTAAGCTCACTGACTTATAAGAAGGATGAACACCCTGTCATAAAACTTTGATACAGAACAGGGAACCTTACCCGCAACCAAAATAACGCGGGGCAGGGACAAAGGGCGCGCGATGAGTAATGCGATGGATATTGCAGCTGATCTTCAACTACCGAGCCTGCCGGAGATAACCCTGCGGGCGCTGAAAGCATGCCAGGCCGGGGACAGCTACCGTGAGATCAGCCAGATTGTCGCCACCGACACCGCGCTGGTTGCCCGGCTTCTGTCGCTAGCCAACTCCGCCCTGTACAGAACCGATCCTCCCATTGGTTCCGTTGAGCAGGCACTTCTTCGTCTGGGCACCCGCCGCTTCCAGACCCTGCTGCTCACCTCGGCATTACGCCAACTGCTGTTTGAGCTCGGCGGCGACGAGTGGCAGCAACTGCGGGATTTCTGGCGTCACTCCCTGACCACCGCGCTGACCGCCAGGGCCCTCGCCACCCTGACGCGCTACCCCGGCCCTGAGGAAGCTTTCCTGCTTGGCATGGTTCACAACATTGGTGAACTGATTGCCATCAAGACACCAACTACGGAACGTAAACAGGAGATCCTCAATCACCAGAATGAGATTGCCGCTCATTTTGTGACCGGTTGGGGGCTGGGCCCCTTGGCGGCGGATGCCATGCGCTATCAACAGTCGCTGCCCACACAGCTCAGGGACGCCAGCCACCTCGTCAAACTGATCAGCCTGTCGACCCGGCTCGCCCTGTCCGACTCAGCGGGTATTGCGGCTGCCGGCACCATCTTCGGATTACAGGAAGACCTGACGCGGGAAATCTGCGGCAGAATCAACGAAGAAGTAGTCACCATGGCGGCCTCTTTCGGAATTCCTCTGGACACCCCCTACCAAGGTGACGAGGGCACCCGCCGGCTCAGGGATACATTGATAAACCAGGCAATCGCCAGCAGATCCCTTGATCTGCGGACGACAGGCAGCACAACCCCGAGCAACCTGATTGCCAGTACTGTCAGTAGTCTCGGTGTCCTGACCGGGCTGCCAGCTCTGTGTTTCGGTCCTGACTCAGAGGAGCTCAGGCTGTTGTCAGGCACCGGCACCAACCTGCCGGATCTGCGCTTGTCGCCCCAGCCTGGCGGCAGTGTCCTCACCGATGCATGGATCGGGGGCAAAATAATCAGCTTGGGTGAACGCGAGCCCACCGTGCTTGACCGGCAATTGCTGACCCTTCTCAGAACACCCTCGCTGATGGCGATTCCCGTGCAACATGGCGGGCAAGCACACGCCGTCTTTGCCTTGGGCCTGGACTCCGAGTCACTGGTGGCAACCACCCATCTGGTCCAGCTGTTCACCCATGAGCTTACGCAGCTGATTGACAGCCAGACAACTGAGGAGCCGGGCATTGACAGTGAGATTGCCCATGACCGAATACGTCGCCAGGTGCACGAAGTCAGCAACCCCTTGACCATCATAAGGCAATACATATTCCAACTTCGTGCCCGGATGAGTGATGAAACCATCCAGGATGATCTCGACATTATTCAGGAAGAGCTGGATCGGGCGGGCAATCTGTTGCTGCAGATCAGCACCAGCGACACAACCGGCGCTTCTGGTGGTACAGACCTGAACCGCGAACTTGAGAGCCTGGCGCGCATCCTTCAGGACAGCCTGTTCAACCGTGACGACCGCACCCTGAAACTGAACCCATGCCGGGAAGACACCCTGGTTCAGGGCGGCGCCTCTGGCGTAAGGCAGATCATCATTAACCTGATCCGAAATGCCGTTGAAAGCCTGGAGGCCGGGAGCGGTGAGATTACCGTGAGCACAAAGGCACCGATCTTCCAGAGCCAGCGCCGCTGGGTGGAATTGCAGATTATCGACAATGGCCCCGGCATACCGGAGTCCGTCAGGCGCAACCTGTTTGCGCCAGTAGCCAGCTCAAAGGGCCAGGGCCACAGCGGCCTTGGCCTGAGCATTGTTAAGCAACTGATTGATGACATGGAGGGCATCATCGCTTGTCACACGGGGCAGGAGGGCACCACCTTCCGGATTCTGCTCCCGGCGGCAGGCCACGAAAAGCACGATACCGACTGACGAATGAGCGGAAACAGACCAATGGCATTAGAGCAGAGCAAGCAGCCCTTCCATGGGTCCGAACCGGCCAGGATTCTGGTCGCCGATGACGAACCTCGCCTCCTGGCCAGCCTGGCGAAGTTGCTTAGAGGTCGGGGGTTCGAGGTCACAGAAGCCAATGGCGGAAGGCAGGCGTTTGAACAGCTCGGCAAAAAAGCCTTTGACCTTGCAATGCTTGACCTTAACATGCCTGACACCGATGGTTTCGCGGTCATGGAACGCATCGCCAGCCAACAGCCGGATTGCGGTGTGATTGTGGTTAGCGGCGAAGGGTCCTTCGGTACCGTCAGCCGGGCATTGCGCCGGGGAGCCCTGGACTACATCCGCAAGCCTTTTGATCCCGATGAGTTGCTAACCACCGTTGAAGGCGTACTTGGCAAGCAGTCTCTGATCAAAGCCCACGAAATGATTCAGACCCGGCTCGAAAAATCCGAAGCCCTGCATCGCTACATCGTCAACAGCTCGCCGGATATCGTATTCATGCTCGATGAAAAGGGGCATATCTGCTTTATCAACAACAAGGTAGAAAGCCTGTTGGGTTACCAGCCTTCAGAGCTCTGCGGTCGTCATTTCGGACACATTCTGGATGACCGGGATGTGGCCCGGGGCACCTACGCGCTTAAGGGCCCTGACATCTCGGTGGACAACCCCAGAACGCTGGAAGTGCGCCTGAAAACCCGAGGCAGCAGCAAAGCAACCCGGCATTTCGAGATCACCGCCTTCCCCGTGGACCCGCAATCCTGGCCCCAGACAGGCGAAACGCGGGGCGGCTCAACCGCACAGCCAGCGCGTTATTACGGCATCGCCCGGGATGTCACCGAAAGAAAGGAGGCGGAAGCCTTCATCAATTTCCAGGCCTACCACGACCTGCTCACCCGACTGCCTAATCGGGCCCTCTTCAAGGACCGCCTGGAACTGGCCATCACACAGGCCCGGCGGGCCAAGCAAAAACTGGCGGTGATGTTCCTTGATCTCGATCGGTTCAAGGTCGTCAACGATACGCTGGGCCACGCCATGGGTGACCGCCTGCTGCAGGCCGTGACCCACAGGCTGGAAAAGTGCCTGCGGCGGGGCGATACCCTGTCTCGCTTCGGTGGCGATGAATTCACCCTTCTGCTGCCCTCTGTGAACAGCCCGGAGGATGCCCGAGGCATTGCCAGAAAACTGATACACACCCTGAAAGATCCGTTCCAGTTGGGCAACCATGAAGTCTTTGTTGGAGTCAGTATTGGCATCGCGGTGTTTCCGGATGCCGGGAACACCATGGACCAATTGATCCAGAACGCGGACATTGCCATGTATCACGTCAAAGCTCGTGGTAAAGATGGCTATCGCTTCTATTCCGACAGCATGAGCATCAATACCGCCAACCGGCTCAGCCTTGAGCGGGATTTACGACTGGCCCTGGAGAGGGATGAGCTGAGGGTATTCTACCAGCCCCAGGTCTGCTCCAAGACCAACCAGGTGGTGGGGCTGGAAGCGCTGGTGCGCTGGCAACATCCGGAGCGGGGGCTCATCTACCCCGGAGACTTCCTGCCCCTGGCGGAAGAAACCCGGCTGATCGGCAAGCTCAGTGAGCGGGTACTGGACCAGGCCTGCCGGGATGTAGGTCGCTGGATCAGCAGCGGGCACCCGAACCTGCGCCTGGCAGTCAACCTGTCCCCAAGCCAGGTGGAACACCCCCGCTTTGTCGAGACATTACTGGAGCAGGTTCAATCCCATCGTTTTCCCGCCAACAACCTGGAAATCGAGATCACCGAGAACGTGATCATGAACGATCTGGAACAGATCAGCCGGAAGCTGAAAGAACTGGCAGACTGCGGCATACGCATCGCCATTGACGACTTCGGCACCGGCTACTCCTCCCTCAACTATTTGCACCGGCTGCCCATCCACACCCTGAAAGTGGATCAATCCTTTGTCAGGGCCATACGCAGCGGAGAGGACGGCGCCTGCATCGTAAATGCCATCGTTGCCATGGCCCATGGCCTGAAACTGGAGATCGTCGCAGAGGGCGTAGAAACGGACGACCAGCTCAATTACCTGAAAAGCCTGGGCTGCCATCAGGTGCAAGGATTCTTTTACGGCCCCGCAAGACCCGCTGCCGATATCGACCGGTTGCTGAGCCGCGATGGCCTCGCCTTCGCCCACACTGGATAAACGATTATAGATTGTCGGACACTCCTAACTGAAACGTTGACCCGGTTTGCAAAGTGTTTCGATACGTTACTTTGTGTATCTGGAATTGCGCAGTACTGCACATCTTTGAACCCACCCCTTCTCTAAGCTCAGGTTATCAGTAACCGATCACCGGACTGTCCGACAGATTGTCGGAATAACAATCACAATAACGGTGACGTTCAACCAGCGAACAAGAAGAAGGCAGCAGTCATCATGCGCGACAAGTACAAATACATCGGCCCCGTCTATGACTTCCTGAGCAACCTCTACAGCGGCAAGAATATTCACCGCTGCAAAACCGCCATGCTCGACGTGGAAACCGTCAAACCCGGTGACCGCATTCTGTTTGCCGGTGTGGGGCATGGCCGGGACGCCATCCGCGCCGCCGAACTCGGCGCCGATGTAACCGTGGTCGACCTGTCTGAAACCATGCTGCGCAAGTTTGCCGATGCCCAGCAGAAAGAAGCGCCGAACCTGACCATACGCCGTATTCACAGCGACATCATGAAGGTGAACGAGTTCGAGCAGTACGACATGGTAGTGGCGAATTTTTTCCTCAACGTGTTTGACGAAGACATGATGGTGAAAGTGCTGGAACACCTGATTCGCCTGGGCAAGGCAGACGCCAGCGTGGTGGTTGGTGACTTCTGCTACCCGACCGGCAACATCCTCTCCCGCATGTTCAAGAAGCTCTACTGGTACATGGCGGTGTTCATCTTCTGGCTGTTTGCCAACAACGCCTTCCACAAGATCTACAACTACCCGGAACACATGCAGCGCCTGGGCCTGCAGGTTACCGAGAAAAAGCATTTCAAACTTCTGAACATGGATTGCTACTGGTCGATTCTTGGCCGCAAGCAAGCCTGAATCTCTTCCGACTCAAAATAACAACAGGTTACCGGGAGCTTCATCATGTCAGATCAGATTCTTGCCCTCGACAACATCAGGGAACTAGCAGACGGCCAGTTCAGCTTCGCCGAGCGCGTCAACTATCTCAAAAAGTACGGACAGCACTCACAGTCGTTCTCCACCCTGCAGCCGGGAATGCAGTACTTTGACGTACCGGGTATGGGCTACATCGCTTACATGCGCAAATGGGGCGGTACCTTTGTGTTATCAGACCCGGTGAGCGCTCCCGAACATTTCCCTGCCATGCTGGAGAAGTTCCAGCAGACCTTTCCTAACGCCTGCTACATCCAGGTTTCGAAATCGGTGGTGGATTTTCTGCACCTTCGCTTCGGCCTGTATGGCACCCAGTTTGGCTGCGAATCCCGGATTGATCTCAGGTCCTGGAGCCTGACCGGCAAGAAGAAACAGATTCTGCGCACCGCACTTAACCAGGCCGAGAAGAACGGCATTACCGTCATGGAACGGTTCAGTGATGACCACACCCGAGAGATCTCCGAAGCCTGGATACGCACCCGCAAGTGCAAGAGCAACGAGATCCGCTTCCTGATTCGGCCCATGGAAATGGACTATCGGGAAAACGAGCGGCACTTTTACGCCTACCAGGACGGCAAGGCGGTGGGCTTCATCTATTTTGATCCGATCTACCGCAACAACGAGATCATCAGTTACGTACCGAATATCTCCCGCGCCAACGCCGATTTCCGACAGGGCATTTTCTACACCCTGATGGCCCACGCCATGGACACCTTCAAGGCCGAAGGTGTGCCCTTCCTGGACCTGGGCCTGATTCCGCTATCGCTGGACCAGGCCACCGAGCACCAGGAAAGCCGATTACTGAAACGTTTGATGCACGGCATCTACGAGAAAGGCAATTTCCTGTACAACTTCAAAGGCCTGGAGTTCACCAAATCCCGCTTCCGGGGTGACAACTTCAAAACCTACTGCTGCCACAAACGCGCTATTCCGGCTCTGGAATTCCTCGCCATGTTCAAGCTGACCCGGCTGTTGTAACGCCGGGCCAATGCTCGCAAACCCGCGCCACTGAAATCCCCATTTCGGCCATGAACAGGGCAACATCCGGGGGGGCGTCCCCGGTAAAGTGGGCCTCTGACACCACGCCACCGGTATCCGCTCTGGGGGTTTCCGCTGCCGCCAAACGCCCGGATTCGCCCAGCAGAAAGGCGACCCGGCGAGCGATGGCGTCACCGGAATCCACCCATGCAGTGACCTCCGGCAGGCTTTTCCGGAGCCAGGGTAACAACAGCGGATAGTGAGTACAGCCAAGCACTACGGTATCTACACCAGCCTCACGCAGCGGCGCCATGGCTTCATCCAGCTCATCCTGGGGCGGTTCTGCGCCTTGCACCAGTTGCTCTGCCCAGCATACCAGCCCAGGGTGGCCAAGCCGCACCACGTCGCAGTCACTGGCAAACTCGGCAATGAGCTTATCCAGATAGGGTCGCTGTACCGTTGCCGGCGTTGCCAGTAGCCCGACCCGACCATTCACGGT
Source organism: Marinobacter sp. MBR-99 (assembly GCF_040547575.1). Taxonomy (NCBI): domain Bacteria; kingdom Pseudomonadati; phylum Pseudomonadota; class Gammaproteobacteria; order Pseudomonadales; family Marinobacteraceae; genus Marinobacter; species Marinobacter sp. MBR-99. Next base: position 26,134 of record NZ_JBEPPY010000003.1, read on the forward strand.
GCAGGCGGCGGCGGGTTTGATCGCCGGCACCACACCCACAACCGGTAGCTCCGTCATAGCCCGCAAATGCGGAAGCACCACCGTGCTGGCGGTGTTGCAGGCGACCACGATGATGTCACAAGGCGACTGTTGCAGGCTTTGCCGGATCAGGGAGCAGCAGCGCTCAATCACCACCTGCTCGCTCTGACCGCCGTAGGGAAAACCAGCGTTATCCGCGAGATACACCAGGTCCGCACCGGGAAGCGACTGGTGAATGCGGGCAGCCACACTGAGCCCGCCAACTCCGGAATCGAATACCAGCACCCGAGGGGGCAACCCGGCCATCATCCGGCATCGCTCCCGTTCTCGGCAATTTCCTGTTTCATGGCACTGATCAGGCGGCCGGCAATGGTGGTATCGGGCGGAATGGGGGGATGATCGTCGGCACTGAACCAGCCGGCATCCGCCAGCTCATCTTCCTGCAGGCTGAGTTCACCACCCTGATAATCGGCAAAAAAACCCACCATCATCTGATGGGGAAAAGGCCAGGGTTGGGAACTCCGGTAGCGGATATTGCCAACGTCCAATCCTGTCTCTTCTTTTACTTCCCGGGCCACGGCCTGCTCAAGGCTTTCCCCTGGTTCGACAAAACCGGCAATCAGGCTGAAGAAATTCCGGGTCACCCTGGAAGACCTCGCCAGCAGGAACTGGCTGCCGCGCCGTATGACCACAATCACACAGGGTGCGATTCGGGGATACCAGGGGATATTGCAACGGCTGCACCAGCGAGCCCGCTCCCGGGGATGTGACTCGGTGCGCTCTCCGCACCGACCGCAATAGCGGTGGTCCTGCCACCACTGCAATACCTGGAAGCCGGTACTGAGCAGATCTGCAGGCGCCTCGGGTGACACCAGCAGGGCGTCCCTCAAGGTAACCAACTGGGCGCCAGGCAGCCCGGAGTCTGGCAAGGTACAAACGAACAGACGCCGGCCATTCCAGGTACCCAGCGCTAGGGCCTCCGGGCGACTGTCGCCCATTTCCGGACCGCCCCAGGCCAACAACCAGCCGTTATCCGGCTTAAGGACATTGTTACCGGAAAACGCCAGAAGCAGGTCCCCTTGCACAGGGACGTCTTCAAACCAGCCCGGCAACCACTGCTCGCTTTTGCTCACCATGCTTTTGCCTTTTCAGCAACCGTTTGTCTGAGCGGCAATGTAACACATCACAATCACTACCAAGAATCTGTATACCGCTTTCCGCACCCGCCTCAACCCGTTAAACTTGGCGCCTGTTTCCAGTACCGGAGTAACATCTTATGCGACTTTATCAGGGCATTCGCAGCCTGATCCTGTCTCTTTTCCGCAAGATCCTGTTTTTATGGGTCAGGACCGATGTCAGCGGCAATACTCTGGAGGCCCTGGGGCTCGATCCGGACAAACCGGTGTGCTATGTGCTGCAATACAGCTCGTTGTCCAGCCGCCTGGTGCTTGAGCAAGAGGTCATCCATGCCCGCCTGCCCGGTGCCACCGATGCCCTGCCGGTAAAGAACGGGCCAGCCCACTCGTTTTTCTATCTTTACAAGCGCATTGGTGGGCCGTTCAGCGGTGGCCGGCAAACCCCGGTTCCCACTAAAGAGTTCACCGGTCTCGTGCAGTTCGGCCTGGAACATCCCGAACAGGACGTTCAGATTGTTCCTGTTTCGTTGTTCTGGGGTCGCTCCCCGGATAAAGAGAAATCCCTGGTCAAGCTGTTGCTGTCAGACACCTGGTCCGTCGCTGGTCGACTGCAGAAATTCCTGATCATCCTCGTCCATGGTCGCAACACCTATGTGCAGTTCAATCAGCCCCTCTCGTTGAAGCAGGTGGTCGAGGAGTACCGGGATAACGAAGAGAAAGCCAAACGGAAACTCGCACGCATTCTGCGCACCCATTTCCGCCGGGTTCGCCAGGCGGTACTGGGGCCGGATCTGTCTCACCGCCGCACCCTGGTGGAAGGCCTGGTACGCACCCAGGCGGTCAAGGAAGCGATAAGGGAAACCGCCGCCAAAGACGACATCCCGCCTGAAAAAGTTCGCGCCAAAGCCTACAAGTATGCGGACGAAATCGCCGCCAGCATGTCCATTGTAACCATCCGGTTCCTGGAACTGGCGCTGGCCTGGCTCTGGAACCGCATCTATAACGGCATCGCCGTCAACAACATCAAGGTGGCCAAGGAAGTGGCCCAGGACCATGCCGTGGTCTATGTTCCCTGCCATCGCTCGCACATTGATTATCTGTTGCTGTCCTACGTGCTGTACAAGAACGGCCTGATGCCTCCCCACATTGCCGCCGGCATCAACCTGAACATGCCCATTGTTGGCCCTATCCTGCGCAGGGGCGGGGCCTTCTTCATGCGCCGCAGCTTCCGGGATAACCCGCTATACGCGACGGTTTTCAACGAATACATGCACGTGATGTTCACCCGCGGCTACTCGGTGGAATACTTTGTCGAGGGCGGCCGCTCCCGGACCGGGCGCATGCTGCCGCCTCGGCCGGGCATGCTGTCGATGACCGTGCGCAGTTTCCTGCGGGATCACCGCAAACCCATCGTATTCGTGCCGGTTTACATCGGTTATGAGAAAGTGATGGAGGGTCGCTCCTACCTGGGCGAGCTGCGCGGTAAAAAGAAACAGAAGGAGAGCGTCTTCGGTCTGGCCAAAACCGCCCGGAAACTGACCAACTCGTTCGGCCGGGTAGCGGTAAACTTTGGTGACGCCATACCACTGGCCGATGTTCTGGACGAAGTCCATGAAAGCTGGCGCAACGAGGCTTACGACGCCGAGTACCGGCCGACGTGGCTCACCGAGGCGGTGGATGAACTGTCCAGGCGGGTAGCCAGCAACATCAACGCTTCGGTCGCGGTCAACCCGATTGGCATGACGGCCACCGTGTTGCTGGGCACCGAGCGCCTGGCCATGGATGAGGGGCAACTGATCAGGCTGATGGATCAATATGCCAACTTGCTCAAGGCCTACCCGTACGCCAACACCGTCACCTTGCCAGAGGGTTCCGCACGGGACTGGGTTGCTTACTGCGAGAATATGGGGCTGATCACCCGCCAACCCCAGAAACTGGGCGATATCATTGCCCTGGAAGGCGCCAATGCCATTCTGATGACTTACTACCGGAACAACATCCAGCACCTGTTTGCACTGCCGGCGTTGATTGTCAGCCTGTTCGAGAACAAAACCAGCCTGCGCAGAGACAAGGTTCTGTTTCTTACCAGCGTTGCCTACCCTTACCTGCAGTCCGAACTGTTCCTGAAATTCGGACAGGATGAAGTTGAATCGGTCATTAACCAGTGGATCGACGTGCTGATTGAGCAGGGCCTGGTCATCCAACTGGATGACGAGCGCCTGGGTCGGCCGGAGGAAGGCACCGAAGCCATGCTGCGGGCCCGCATTCTGTCCCGTTTTATTATCCAGACCCTGGAGCGCTACCACATTACCCTGGGGATTCTGCGCAAGTATGGTTCGGGCAAACTGACTGCGGCGGAACTGGAAGAACAGAGCACACTGCTGGCCGAGCGGATGTCTATCCTGTTTGGCCTGAACGCACCGGAGTTCTTCGACAAAACCCTGTTCCGGAACTTCATCGCCAATATGCAGAAAACCGGCGTGCTGACCACCAATGACAACGGCCTGCTTTGTTACGGAGAAGGCCTGGATGAGGTGGCCGAGGATGCCCGGTTGGTACTGAGCGTTGAGAAACGACAGGCCATTCAGCAGGTCACCATGCTGGATGCGTGAGCCGTTAAGGTGGGCCGGCCCGGGTTATCTCAGGCCGGCAGCGCCTTGATGGAATAGATATCGTAGCGGCTGCTTTTGCCTTCCAGCCGCGTAGTGGGCTCCGGCCCCGCCACCGCAGGCGCCTTGCGAGGGCGCTTCACAACCACCCGATAACGGGCACAGGCCAGGGCTGCGGCAAGCAGCTGCTCGGAATCGTCGTCATCCCCCACCACTTGCCGGAATACCTGCATTTCTTTTTTGACCAGGGCAGTTTTGTCCCGGTGGGGGAACATCGGGTCCAGATACACGATATCTGCGGCATCCTTGCCGGCGCTCTGGAGCCAGTCAATGGAACTGCCGACCTCGAGCCGCATATTCGCCACCAGGGGCGCGCAATCGATGTTCAGTGCGGCCCTTGCCAGTCCGTCCGCCAGCAATGCGTGGATCACCGGGTTGCGCTCCAGCAGGGTTAGCCGGCAGCCCAGGCTGGCGAGCACGAAAGCGTCCTGGCCCAGGCCGGCCGTGGCATCCAGCACATGTAGCTGAGCCCTGGTTTTCTGCAAACCGACCGCCCGGGCCACCAACTGACCAGTGCCACCCCCATGTTCCCGACGGTAGCCCATTTTTCCGGTCACAAACTCCGCCCGAACTGGCCCCGGCACCCCTTTGCCGGTCAGTTGCAGGGCAAGGCCTTCCTCGTCTATGTACAACAAAACCGGAAACTCCCGGATTTGTTTGGGTTTAACCAGACCCAGCCAACGCAACCCCAGGTCTTCCGCCAGCTGTCGTGCAGCTATCTGGTCACCCAGAGGGCTGCAACCAACGGCAACCGTTGTCATCAGGGAATGGCTGGCATCCATTGGGGAATCGGGCATCAGACGAGAATATCGATACCGGAAATAACCGAGCCGCCTTCGAATTCCTGACCAGCGGCTGCCACGCCGGCAAAGGTGGACAGCGCTCTGGCCGCAGGCAATGGCAGCTCGTCAGCCCGGAATCGCTCCAGCCGGGCATCTTCAGCGGCCCTGCGGGCTTCAATGCGACGTTCAGTAGCTTCGGGGCTAGTCTGGCTGCCGGGAGCGGTATCGCGGCTTTGCTGGGGCGCATTCAGGTCGCGACGAACCGAGTCGGTACCCGGAGCCTGAGGCGAGGCCGCCGGCGACCTGGCGACGTCGGTACGCTCTCGTGCGGGGTTGTTGTTACCCGTTTGGATCAGGGAGGAATTTGCAGGATTGATACCACCGATCATAATGCGCAACCACAGGAACGGTTCAAGTGTGTTGCAGCATTATGGAAGAACCTGGTCCCGTTGGAAAGGCGGGCGACAACAATTTTGATCAGAAAACGAACTTCTATGCCCGGCCGGGTAGTTTCTTCCAGGCCACTTCGTCGCGGATATAGACCGGTTGCGCCTGCTCCGCAGGCACCGCAATGCCATTACGGAAATCCTGTTCCGCCAGCCGAGCAACCATGGCGGCACGGGCTACCAGGGCATCATCCACTGTTCGGATACGGCAGACCACCACTTCAGGCATATCGCCCCTTAACGCCCAGCCTTTACCCGCACCGGTCCAGTTCGCTGACGCGCCGGGATCAGGCAGGCTGACCGCCCCCGGCGGGCAAACCCGCTCCTCGCCAATCAACATCGGCAAGCCCTGATGGCAGCGGAAGGTCCCCCAGTACACTTCGCCCATTCGGGCATCGAAGGCCACCGCAATGTGGTCGCCCTCAGCCAACTGGTGCTGCTCAATGGCGTCCAGGGCAACCGCTGCCAGCGACGACACCGGTACAACCGGTAAGTCTAGCCCCCAGGCCAGACCCTGGATAACCCCGGTTGCTATACGCAAACCGGTGAAGGAACCCGGGCCGCGAGCAAAGGCCAGGGCATCCAGATCTTTCGGGGTGAGCCCCTGTTCGGCCAGCAGTTCGCGGACCATGGGCATCAGCAGGCGGGTATGACCCCGTGGAGCCAGTTCAAACCGTTCGCTGATCTGGCCATCCAGCCAGAGAGCGGCGGAGCAGCCCTCAGAAGACGTATCCAGTGCTAAAAGCTTCACAGAATCAAGCCTCCGGGGCTACTCCGGTTTCAATTACTTAAGCTGGGACAGGATCTGGTCGCGAATGCTGTCCAGGCTGCCAACGCCTTCCACGCGCACGTACTTGGGCGCATCGGCAGGAGCCTTGCCGGCCCAGTCCTGGTAGAAGCCGATCAGTGGCGCTGTCTGCTCGTGGTAGATGTTCAGGCGTTTGCGGACGGTTTCTTCCTTGTCGTCTTCACGCTGTACCAGCGGCTCGCCGGTTTCGTCATCCTTGCCTTCTACCTTGGGCGGATCGTATTTCACGTGGTAAATACGGCCACTGCCCTCGTGCACACGACGGCCAGACAGACGGCTGACAATTTCTTCGTCTTCAACCGCAATTTCCACCACATAATCAATGGCGATGCCCTGATTCTTCAGTGCCTCCGCCTGGGGAATGGTGCGCGGGAAGCCGTCCAGCAGGAAACCGTTCTTGCAATCTGGCTGCTGAATACGCTCATCGATCAGGGCGATGATGATATCGTCAGACACCAGACCACCGGAGGCCATCACTTCCTTGACCTGCTTGCCCAACTCGGACTCGGCCTTGACGGCAGCACGGAGCATATCGCCGGTGGAGATCTGGGGAATCTCAAAACGCTCGGTAATGAATTGAGCCTGAGTACCCTTACCAGCGCCTGGCGCGCCTAACATGATGATTCTCATAACGTTGTGCTCCCGTTGTCTTATATTATCGTTTGAAAAGTTGCGGCAAAAACCGTCGCCTTTGCGACAACCTCTCCGGGCCCGGTGGCCCACTGTCTGGCGCGCCTGCCCAAAATTGAGGCAGCATTATACGAAGTCCTCCCCGACAGAGAAAGTCGACCTCCGTATCATGGTTGGAATTACCGGAAGACAGCGGGCTTCAGGCAAAGAAGCCTGACGCCGTTTTGCTCAGGATGCAAGCGACGACGCCAGCACATCCAGATCAGTTGCAACCGCCTGGATTTCTTCCTGAACCAGCGCAAGTGTTGCCGGCTCCAGGCCAAGCGCTTCTGTCAGTGCGGGGATATCATCCTGGTTGAACTCGTCGCCAATACCCTGCTCTTTCAGCAGTGCATTCGCCAGTTGGACCATCAAAACATACTCTTCATGTTCGCCGTGATAACCCGGGTGCTGGTGCATGCCGGCAGCCTTGATAACCGGTTCCGGCAGTTGCCAGAGCCGATGCAGAATACCGCCAATGGCACCATGACCAACCGCCAGGATATCCTGGCGCTCGCTGTGGCCAAACACTTCCTGTTCCAGTGAATGCATGCTGGCCTCAGGGTTGATCTCCCGAAGGGCGTTCAGCTCCTGAAATTCAGAGGGGAACAGGTGCCCAACCAGCAACAGGCCAAAGTTGTGCAACAGCCCGCACAGATAGGCCAGCCCCTTGTCCCGGCCTGAACGCGCCGCCAGGCTTTGGCACAGGAAGGCACAGTACAGTGAGTGACGCCAGAAGTTATCCATGCCCAGCATTCCATCCCTGGGCACATCAAACGCCCTCACCGAGGCAATGCCCATGGCAATGTGGGCTACCCGGTCAAACCCCAGCACGCGGGTAACGGCTTCCTGCACCGAGTTGATCTGGCCAGGGTAATTGAACAGTGCCGACCGCGCGTAGCGCATGATCTGTGCGGTCATGCTGGGGTCAAACTCGATCAGCTCTGCCAGCTCCCTGGCTGTCGCTTCGGTATTAGCAGTCAGGCGCAATATCCGCAACGCCAGTGCTGGCATGGGCGGCAGCCGGTAGAGTTTCTGCAGTTTGTCGGCCACTTCGTCAAGACTCAGGGCACCACGGGAACCATTGCCCTGCCCCCGGATAACCAGGTGACCTTCCCGGGCCCCCGCCAGCGCAAGCCGGAACGAGCGGCCGTCCATCGCAATCAGGGTATCGTTGGTGCCAGCAGAGAACACCACCTGGTCGGCAGTGGACAGATCTTCATCAATCAGCACCGGCAAATCCCAGGCGTTCCCGACCGGTGGCACGAAACCCGGCTCGCAGTCGCCGAACAGCCGCGCGGTCTGACGTGCCGTCAGGGGCTGCAGGCGACGACCGGTAAACTGGCGCAGCGTGTCCATATCCAGGCTACTGTCGAAGCGGTGCACCGCCATGACCACGCCATTGATATCAATCAGCAGCGTTGGCTGGATAAAATCATGCTGAGACCTGCCGGAGGCAAGAACCGCCGCGTCGAGATTGCTCACCGGGGCAATCTCAATCTGCTGATAGCTGATGCCCTTGCGGGCGAAATAACGAGAAAGTCGCTCTGACAGTGCCAACGGGGAAGACTCCTTTATCCGGTTCAGGGCGTTCCGGCCCCGGCGTTATTATGCACGTTAGCCCGTATTGCGCATACCCGCGGCAATACCAGCCATGGTGACTTTCAGCGCCCGTTCAACCATATCCGGCACCTCGCCCTTGCCTTCACTCTCCCGGTCGCGTTTGAGCAGTTCAGCCTGGAGGTAATGCAATGGGTCCGTGTAGGGATTGCGCACTCTCATGGAATGGGCAAACACCGGTTCGCTCTCCAACAGGGCCTGCTGCTCCTTGAGCTCCAGCACACGCTCGATACATCCCCTCAACCGTTCCCTGAGACTGGCCCCAAGGGCCTTTAGGGTTTCATCTTCCACCAGCGTCTGCTCGTAATAGCTGGCAATGCGCAGGTCGGCTTTGGCCAGCACCATTTCCAGCATGTCCACGTAGGTGCGGAAGAATGGCCAGCCCCGCATCATCTCGCGAAGCTCCGGCAAACGCTGGTGCCGGGCAGCTTCTTCGAGGGCCACATCGCTACCCAGCCAACTGGGCAGCATCAGGCGCATCTGGGTCCAGGCGAAAATCCAGGGAATAGCCCGCAAACTCTCCACGCCGCCGGTGGGCTTCCTGCGCGCCGGCCGACTGCCCAGGGCCAGCTTACCCAGCGCAGTTTCAGGCGTTACCTGGCGGAAATACGGTACAAAGTCCGGATCTTCCCGCACTACTTCCCGATAGGACTTCAACGAACGCTCCGTCAGCCAGTCCATCATCTCGCGCCAGCTGTCCTCAGGTTCCGGCGGCGGCGCAAGGGTCGCCTCAATGACGGCAGTGGTGTACAGGGTAAGGCTCTGAACCGCCAGCCGGGGCAAACCGAACTTGAATCGGATCATTTCCCCCTGCTCGGTAATCCGGAAACTGCCGTTCACCGATCCCGGCGGTTGCGACAGAATCGCCCGGTTCGCCGGGCCACCGCCACGGCCAACCGTGCCGCCGCGACCGTGGAACAGGGTCAGGTGCACACCATACTGGCGGGCCACCTGGGTGAGTTTTTCCTGCGCCTGGTACTGGGCCCAGGCTGCCATCAGCTGGCCGGCGTCCTTGGACGAGTCTGAATAGCCAATCATCACCTCCTGGCGGCCCTGACAGTACTCGCGGTACCAATCAACCTGATACAGGGCGGCCATGCTGTCTGGCGCGCCCTGAAGATCGCTGAGGGTTTCAAACAAAGGCACCACACGCATCGGGAACTTCATTCCCGCTTCCCGCAACAGCAGGATCACGTTCAATACATCCGACGGCTTGCTGGCCATGGAAATAACGTAGGAACCCAGCGCCTCCGGGGTCTGGCCCGCCACCACCTCACAGGTGGCCAACACTTCCCTGACCGGCTCTGAGGGTTCCCAGTTGCGGGGCACCAATGGCCGACGGCCTTGCAGCTCACGCAGCAGAAATGCCTGCCGGTCGTCTTCCGACCAGGACAGGTAGTCCCCCAGCCCCAGGTAATCCACCATCTCTGCCACCGCCTCCGCATGCCGGGAAGCCTCCTGGCGAATATCGAGGCGGATCAGCGGCAGGCCGAACGTGTGGGCTCGACGAATGGTATCCAGCAGCGGGCCGTTGGCAATATGCTCGAGGCCACACTCCACCAGCGAGCGGTAACACAGCTCCAGGGGTGCCGTCAGGTCTTCGTTCTCAAACAGGATGCCGGTGTTGTCAGCCACCCCGCCTTTGACACCGGCCTCGGCCCAGTCCCGGGTGCGGATCAGACGTTCACGCAGCTCAGCCAGCACTTGACGGTAGGGCTCCCGGGAGCCCCCAACCTGCTCGCGGAGCTCATCACTGGCCTGCCACATGGACAGTTCGGCCCTCAGAGCCTGAATGTCCCGCAGGTAGAGGTCGGCGGCCATCCAGCGGCCCAGCAAAAATACCTGGCGAGTCACGTCGTGGGTAACGTTTGGGTTACCGTCACGGTCTCCTCCCATCCAGGACGCAATGCGGATTGGAGAGTTCTGCAGGGGCAGGCCTTTGCCCGTCGCATCCGAAAGTGATTGGTCCAGGCTCCGAAGGAATCTGGGCAAGGCCTGCCAGAGGCTGTTCTCAATGACCGCAAAGCCCCACTTGGCCTCGTCGACCGCGGTTGGCCGCTCGTGGCGAATTTCGTCGGTGTGCCAGGCTTCAGTGATCAGCTGCGACAGGCGGGCAACAATCTCATCACGCTCCGCCGGCATCAGATCGTCATGGTCGAGCCGGGCCAGGCAATCGGACATTTCATCGTATTTCAGAATCATGGTGCGGCGTGCAACTTCCGTGGGGTGAGCCGTCAGTACAAACTCAATTCGCAGGTCCGCCACCCGCTGGTGCAATTCCTCAGGATCAACGCCCCCGGATTTAAGCCGCTCAAAGACCTCACCCAGCGACTCCACCATCAGGTCTGACGGATGTCCCTGCTTGCGGCGGATCCCATGGTATTGCTCAGCCAGGTTCGCCAGGTTGAGAAACTGGTTGAAGGCCCGGGTGACCGGCAGCAATTCATCGTCACTCAATTGCCCCAAAAGGGTCACCAGGCGCTGGCCGGAGCCACTCTCCTGCCGGCGGTCAGCTTTTGCGGCCGCCCGAATTTCCTCAATCCGCTCGTAGCAGTCCTGCCCGGGAAAACGCTGGATGCTCTGGCCCAGCAATTCGCCCAGCAGGCGCACATTTTCTCGCAGATCGGGGTGCAGTTCGGTCACGTTAAGTTCCTTCTGAATTGACGGAGACGAAGTAAACTTACGATACTAAGGATCCGTTCGAAAAGTCTATTGGCGATTCAATCCCCTCGCCCCAAGGAGCCACCATGAAAGTGACCGATTTGCCCCAGCACTGGGAACAGGAAAAACAGGCGATGGAACGCACACACGAATACAATTTGCGCCTGCCCCTTGAGGACGCAGCCCGGGTAGCCGCGCTGGCTGAACTCTATCCAGATCGCAGTGAAAGCGAGATTCTCAATGACATGATTGCCGCCGCCCTGGACGACCTGATTACCCAGGGGCCACTAAAGGATCGCCTGACAGACAAGGGAAAGTGATATAGATAAGCAGACATCAACCCAAGCGCAGGGCGCCTGGGTTGATGGAAACCCGGTGGTGAGCCGAACCGGTGCTGACGTCAGGCTACGGATTCGAGCTGACGGGCTTTGATCCGCTTGATGTGCTTCTGGCTCAGGGCTACAAACCGCGGCGTCAGCCCCTGGTCTTCGTAAATCTCGAAACCGTCCTCATCATAAGCAACCACTTTGTCGCCCTGAACGTAGGGGAAACTGGTTTCCAGCTCATCAAGCGCAGCGGAGATCAGATCGCGCATCAGGTCTTGAGACGATTTCATCGGATACATCGCTGCCACTTTCTGCAACAGCTCGTGATGCTGGTCAGACAACGATAGGTACGCGGCATCACGAGTGAGCCGACCACGACCGTGCTTGTCCCAATGCTTGACCAGATCTTTGATTTTCATGGTGCCTTCACCCCTGCATCTTATCTGACGGTACAGCGCACCGATATAGTGCAAGCCGTACTGGAAGTGTAGACGAAGAATGACATTTCAGTGACTGAAAATTGGTAACGGATTGTACTTATCGGCGACTGTTCCGCGGCACTGACCGTTACCGGTTTTCAACCCCCTTGACCTTCTGCCATATGGCATCCAACGCTTCAAGGGACTCCTCATCCAGATCACGCCCTTCACTTTCCAGCACCGATTCGATCGCCCGAAAACGCGCGTCGAATTTGCGGTTCGTTCGGTTCAGGGCCTGCTCAGGATTCACCTTCATGAATCGTGCCAGATTCACGCATACGAACAGCAGATCACCCAGTTCATCCTCGACCGCATCCTGGCCACCACTACCGTTCTGCGCGGCCTGCCATGCGTCTTTCAGTTCATCGATTTCCTCATGAAGCTTGTCGAAAACCGGGCCAATCTCAGGCCAGTCAAAGCCATGGCGCGAAGCCCGGCGCTGCAATTTTTCGGCACGGGCCATGGCCGGCAGGGTTCGGGCAATGCCATCCAGGCGGCTGACCGACGACTCAACAACAGGTTTCTCGGCCCGCTCCTCCGCCTTGATACGCTCCCAGCTTTCCTTGATCCATGCCTCACCGGGCCGGTTATCCGGATCAATACGGCTGTCCAGGGTGCCTTCTGGGAAGACATGGGGATGCCGGCGAATCAGTTTGCGGACCAGGTGATCAACAATGCTGTCGAAATCGAAATGCCCTTCCTCACGCCCCATCTGAGCGTAGAAGATCACCTGGAAAAGCAGATCCCCCAACTCATCCTTCAGATGCGGATAATCCGCCTGCTCAATGGCATCGGCCACTTCGTAGGCTTCCTCAATGGTGTGGGGTACGATGCTGTCGAACGTTTGCCGGATGTCCCAGGGGCAACCGATTTTCGGGTCTCGGAGCCGGGCCATCAGGGTTTTCAGGTCATCAATGGAATAGCTCATCCGCGCTTTCGCCTTACGTCGATGATGTTCGGCAGGTTGCGAATCTGGGCCAGCAACCGCGCCAACTGTTCCAGGCTGGAGATTTCCACCGTCACCCTCATGGTGGCGATATTCTCATCTTTGTTGGTCAGGGTGTTCAGGGCCAGAACATCACTGCGGGACGACGACAACACGTGGGTGATGTCCCGCAGCAGTCCGGAACGATCATAGGCCTCGATCTCGATGTCCACAGGGTACACAGAGGCCGGCTTGCCACCCCAATTCACCTCGATAATCCGGTTGGGCTCGAACTCTCTGAGGCTGAGGAAGGTCAGACAGTCCTGCCGGTGCACAGTGACACCCCGACCGACGGTGATGTATCCACCAATAGGATCCCCCGGCAACGGCTTGCAGCACTTGGCAACCTGGGTCTTGAGCTTGCCCACGCCAAGAATCTGGATGTCTGACTCGGTGTCATAATCTTTCTTACGGGCAGCAGTCAGCTTCAGGTCCAACTGCTCGGACTTCGGCTCCAGCATCTGCTGCGCCACGTTTGCCACGTGGGCAGGCCGCAAATCACCGGCACCTATGGCAGCGAACATATCGTCCGGGGAATGGTAATTGACCTTTTTGGCCAGATCTCCCAGGTCAACGTCGTAGAGCGACAAGCGCTTGAACTCGTCTTCCAGGATGGCATGGCCATCAGTGATATTCCGGTCGCGATTCTGCTGTTTGAACCAGTGGGTAACCTTGGCCCGGGCCCGGGATGTCTGGATATAGCCCAGGCTTGGGTTCAGCCAGTCACGGCTCGGCGCAGGGTTGTTGGAAGTCAGGATAAACACCTGATCGCCGGTTTTCAGTGGATAGGTCAGAGGGACGATTCGGCTGTTCACCCGGGCACCCCGGCAGGCATGACCGATTTCGGTGTGCACCCGATATGCGAAATCCACGGGTGTGGCGCCCTGGGGAAGGTCGACCACGTGGCCTTCCGGGGTGAACACATACACCCGGTCAGACGCGACATCCGATTTCAGGTGGTCGGCCAGCCCGGACAGGTCACCCAGTTCTTCCTGCCACTCAAGTACCTGTCGCAGCCAGTTGATCTTGGCATCGTAGCCGGTGGACTTGTTGTTCTTGTCGGTACCCTTGTACAACCAATGGGCACAGACGCCCAGTTCGGCTTCCTCATGCATGGCATGGGTGCGGATTTGCACTTCCATCACCTTGCCTTCGGGGCCGATCACCGCCGTATGGAGCGACTGGTAGCCATTTTCCTTGGGGTTGGCGATGTAGTCATCAAACTCGTTGGGAATATGCCGCCACAGGGTGTGGACAATGCCGAGCGCGCCATAACAGTCCCGGACCTCCGGCACCAGGATACGCACCGCGCGAACATCATAGACCTGGGAAAAGTCGATACCCTTGCGGCGCATTTTGCGCCAGATGCTGTAGATATGCTTGGCCCGGCCAGAGAGTTCACCCTTGATGCCGGAGGCCTGAAGTTCGGTTTGCAGGGTCTCGATTACCCGCCGGATATAGCCCTCCCGGTCCAGCCGTTTCTCATCCAGCAGTTTGGCAATCTTTTTGTAGGCTGAGCTGTGCAGGTACCGGAAAGAAAGGTCTTCCAGTTCCCACTTGATGTGACCGATACCCAACCGGTGCGCCAGGGGCGCGTAGATATCGAAAACTTCCCTGGCCACCCGCATGCGCTTTTCTTCCGGCGCATCCTTGACCGCCCGAATCGCACAGGTCCGTTCAGCCAGTTTGATCAGCGCCACCCGGACGTCGTCGATCATGGTCACCAGCATTTTCCGGACATTGTCGAGCTGGCCTTCACTCTGCCCCAGCACGTTGCCTTTGAGCGGGTGATGCACAGACGAAATGGCCGCCATCTGCTGCACACCGTTAATCAGCCCGGCGACCTCATCACCGAACTCCTTGCGAATTTCCTCAAGGGGTACCCGCTCTTCACGAACGGCCCGGTATAGCACAGCAGCCACCAGACTGGCCTGATCCAGGTGTAGCTCCGCCAGCACCTGCGCCATTTCCAGGCCGGTGCGGAAACTGCTGGAGCCCGGCGTCCAGAGTCGATCTTCCCTGAAGGCCTGCACGGCAATCCTGGCCGCCTTTTCACAGGCCTGCCGGAGCTGCTCCGGATTATCCAGGTGCGTCTGTTCAGCGATGTGGCGAACGCAACGATCAATATCGATTTCGCCGTCACCGGTGACCGAATAATCTTCCCGAACTTTTACCATAGCAGAGGCATACCCACTGATTTTCCGGTTACCCGGGTCGCGATCCCGGCGACCCGGCATCTGACTGTCGAGGGATCAGTCAGAGTCATTCACGCTCAAAAAGAGCAATGGATTCTACATGGGTGGTGTGGGGGAACATATCCATCACACCGGCGCGCACCAGGCGGTAGCCATTGCGCACCATGACGCCGGCATCTCTTGCCAGAGTGGCCGGATTACAAGAAACATAGACGATCCTGCTGGCCCCGAACGCGGTGAGGTACTTGCAGATGTCCTCCGCGCCGGAACGGGGCGGATCAATCAGGATCTTGTCAAAACCCTCCTTCGCCCAGCTCTGGCCGGTGAAATCGCCGTGCAGATCAGCACCAAAAAACTCAACATTCTCCAGGCCATTAAGCCGGGCATTCTCGCGGCCCCGGACCACCATGGCATCATCGCCTTCGACGCCAACCACCTGGCCACCTTTGCGAGCCAACGGCAGGGTAAAGTTACCCAGGCCACAGAACAGATCCAATACCCGCTCACCGGGCTGAACATCCAGCCACTCCACTGCGCGATGAACCATATTCCGATTGATACCGGCATTGACCTGAGTGAAGTCCATCGGATGGTACTTCATGGTCAGATCAAACTCATCCAGGCTGTAGCTCAGGCGCTCACTGTCGCGACCAGCCGACTCCGGCCAGATCCGGTGGACTGTGTCCGGCCCCTTGGGCTGCAGATAGATATGCAAATCATGGGCCTGCCCGAAGGCGATCAGCTTTTCCCGGTCTTCGGGAATCAGTTCGTCCATGTTGCGGAACACCATGGCGGCAACGTCATCACCACAGGCCACTTCCACCTGGGCAATCCGATCGAAAGCCGCCATGCCGTGAAGCAGTTCCCGAAGAGGCTGGATACGGTCGCCAATGCGCGGGTCCAGTACCACACAGCGGTCGATATCGGTCAGAAAGCTGTTGCGCTTTTCCCGGAAGCCTACCAGCACCGATTCCCGGGCTTTCACATAACGAACACCCAGGCGGGCCTTGCGTCGGTAGCCCAGGGTATCCGGTGAGCGCATGGGTTCAACCCACTCCTGGGGTTCAATGCCTCCAAAATGGGCAAAATGCTCCCTCAGCGTATCTTCCTTGAACCGGATCTGAGCATCAGCGCTCATGTGCTGAAGGCTGCAGCCACCACAAAGGTCGGCAAACTCACAGGGCGTTTGCTGGCGATCCGGAGCCGCTTCCAGAACCTCCAGGGTACGAAGCTCATCGAACTTGCTGCGGGTGCTGACCATCTTCGCCATCACCGTTTCACCTGGCAGGGCTCCATCCACAAACTGGACTTTGCCCTCTGCCCGGGCAATCCCCCGGCCGTCATGGCCAAGGGTCTCAATCTTACAACGCACCGGTTCCTGGGGCAGAACCTTGCGGCGACGCTTACTCATAGGGGTTATTCTCTCTTGTGTGGCCGGCTTGGTTGACCGGTTCAGGCGCCGGGAAAAACACCGGTAGACAGGTATCGGTCTCCGCGGTCACAAATAATGGCCACGATCACCGCGTTTTCAACCTCGCGGGACAATTTCAGGGCGGCCGCGATCGAGCCACCGGACGACACACCGCAGAAAATACCCTCTTTGGCCGCCAGTGCCCTCATGGTGTCTTCTGCTTCCTTTTGGCCGATATCCAGCACCTGGTCGACCCGGGCAGCGTCATAGATTGATGGCAGATAGGCCTCAGGCCAACGGCGAATGCCGGGAATTGAGGCACCATCCTCGGGCTGCAAACCAATGATCTGAATGTCCGGATTGCGCTCTTTCAGGTAACGGGATACCCCCATAATCGTGCCGGTGGTACCCATGGAACTGACAAAGTGAGTCACCGTACCCTGGGTCTGCTCCCAGATCTCCGGGCCAGTGGTGCGGTAATGGGCCAGCGGGTTATCCGGATTACTGAACTGGTCCAGCACCTTGCCCTTGCCTTCCGCCTCCATTCGCGCGGCCAGATCCCGCGCGCCTTCCATACCCTCTTCTTTGCTGACGGTGACGATCTCCGCACCGTAGGCCCGCATGGAAGCACGACGCTCCTCACTCATGTGAGCCGGCATGATCAGAACCATCCGGTAACCTTTGATTGCCGCAGCCATCGCCAGGGCAATACCGGTGTTTCCTGACGTGGCTTCAATCAGGGTATCGCCTGGCTTGATTTCACCACGGCGTTCGGCTTCCTGAATCATGCTGATGGCAGGCCGGTCCTTTACCGACCCGGCCGGGTTATTGCCCTCCAGCTTCGCCAGAATGACATTGGAGGTTTCCCCCGGCAGACGCTGCAAACGAACCAGAGGGGTATGCCCTACATAATCTTCAATGGTCGGGAAAATCATAACGAGACCCTGTGATACACTTTTGGGGCAGAATCATACTCGTTATGGCCGCATTGTCCCAATACAGGTTGTCGCTATATCCATGACCCGCGGCTATAACTGTTTGTTCCCGGAACCTTTACCACAGTTTTCGGGAATCAGATCAACTATGCTCATAACACAGGGAAGTGCCGGTTCCGGGAAAGTTCGGCCGGCCAGGCTCAGGAAACTAGCAGGAACATATCTATGCGGCGCTGGGGCATTCGCAAAAAAGTATTGGTGGTAACACTGGTTCCCACTTTGTTGACCACTTTATTGCTGGGGCTTTTTTTCACCTACAGCTGGGTTAACAACATCGAAAACCTGCTCAGGGATCGCGGTGAATCCCTGTCTCGCCAGCTGGCTGCCGGTTCCGAGTATGGCCTTTTCACCGCCAATCGCAGCCTGCTGAGCAGCCTGTCCAACGCGCTGCTGGAAGAGCAGGACGTTCGCTCGATCACTTTCTTCTCGCCAGACGGCCGGCGCTTGCTCCATACGGGCCCCGGGGGGGCAGATGCCATCGACGAATCCTCCCTGAGGCCAGACCTTGCGGTAAAGATTACCCGGGACAGCAGCACCCGGTTTGTCACCCCGGTTTATCTTCAGGACCTGATGATCGAAACCATGCTCGACCCGGATGTCAGGCAGTCGGCAAACCGGCTCCAGGAGCCGCTTGGCTGGGTTGCGGTGGAGATGTCCCACATCCGCACAGAAAAGGAAACCTACAAGGCGCTACTGATTTCGCTGCTGCTGGTGATTGGCGGGGTACTGCTCAGCATGGCCATAGCCCTGCGCCTGAGCCGGGCCTTTACCGATCCGGTGTTCCAGCTCAATGAAGCCGTAGCCCGGCTCAAGGAAGGCAAGCTGGGCACTCGTGTTTACACCAGTGCTGGCCCGGAGTTCGAACAACTGGAATCCGGCCTGAATGACATGGCCTCAGAGCTCAGCAAGGCCCAGGCCGAGATGCAGCAGAACATTGATCAGGCCACAGAAGACCTCCGGGAGACCCTGGAAACTATTGAAATCCAGAACATCGAACTGGACTTCGCACGAAAGGAAGCTCTGGAAGCAAGCCGGATCAAGTCCGAGTTCCTGGCCAACATGTCCCATGAAATACGCACACCCCTTAATGGCATCATCGGCTTTACCGAATTGCTGCTGAAAAGCCCGCTGCCCCGTCAGCAACGGGACCACCTGAACACCATCCGGAAATCGTCCGAGATTCTGCTGACGATCATTAACGACATCCTGGATTTCTCCAAAATTGAGGCCGGCAAGCTGATTCTCGACCGGGTGCCATTCCAGCTCAGGGATATCGTCGAAGAAGTGATGGTTATGCTGGCGCCAGCGGCGCATGCCAAGAACCTGGACCTGGTGCCGCTGGTCTACAACGATGTGCCGGATAACATCATGGGTGACCCGTTACGGGTGAAGCAGGTCATCACCAACCTGGTCAATAACGCCATCAAATTCACCCAGACCGGTGAAGTAGTGCTGCGCGCCAGCCTGGAAGATGAAACACCCGACAGTAATCGAGTAACCCTGCGCCTGAGCATCACCGACTCCGGCGTGGGCCTGTCCAGGGCCCAGCAGCAATCGCTGTTTAATGCCTTCAGCCAGGCTGACGCCTCAACCGCCCGGCAGTATGGCGGCACCGGGCTGGGGCTGGCCATTTCGAAACGGCTTGTGGAGGAAATGGGTGGCAAGATTGGCCTGGAAAGCGAACTCGGCAAAGGCTCTACCTTCTGGTTTACCCTCACGCCGGAGCTGTCTGCCGCCGCCGACACCAGCGCGCCGAAAGACGCCCTGCGCGGCGAGCGGATCATCTACCTCGAACAGCAGAAAACCACCGGGCTCGCGGTCGAACACCTGTTACGGGACTGGGGCGTGGCGGTACAACGGGTGTCCTCGCCAGCCGCCCTGGTGGAACACGTGGAGGAAGCCCAGCGTAAGCAGGAAGGCTACGCGGCTGCCATTATCGGTATCACCCGCCACCTGCTGAACTCCAGCCAGTACTGCAACATGGTCCGGTCGCTGGAAGTGGAGCGGGACTGCCGGACTCTGCTGCTGACCCCCACACTGGAAACCCACGACACGCCGCTCTCCGGCCTGTCCAGCGGCCACCTCACCAAACCGGTGTGTCGGGATGCGTTCTACGATGAGCTGCTGTTGCTGATCCATGGCATCCAGGCAAGTAGTCGGGGCGCGGGAGAGTCTTCCCTGCCACTCAGAAGCAACGGCCCCGCACGGATTCCTCGGGTGCTGGCGGTGGATGACAACGACGCCAACCTGAAACTGGTGATGACGCTGTTGCAGGATTGTCGGCTGGAGGCAGAGGGCGCCTCCAGCGGCTTCGAGGCGCTGACCAAGGCCCGGCAGAAGCCTTTTGATCTGGTATTTATGGACCTGCAAATGCCGGGCATGGATGGCGTGGAAACCACGGCGCGCATCCGGGATCTGGACACCGGCTCCCACCACACCCCGATCATCGCCCTGACCGCCCATGCCCTGGCCGATGAACAGGAAAGACTGACCCAGCAAGGCTTCGACGGTTACATGCCAAAACCGATCAGCAGCACCCAGCTGGTTCAGTTGATTCGAGAATACACGGGTTATGACTGCAAGAGCAGCAACGACAGTTTCAAAATCTCAGAAGTCCGGGATACCCGCCGCACCCTGCGGCCATCAAACCGTCGCATGCAACAGGATTGCGTGAGCGTTGAAGAAAGCATTCAACTGGCCGCCGGCAAGGCCGACCTGGCGGAAGAACTGTTCAGCATGTTGCTGGAGCAGCTGCACATAGACATCGAACGCGTAACCGAGCTGTGGAACAACCAAGAGACCGACGAGCTGCTCGAGTGCGTGCACAAGCTGCACGGGGCAACCCGTTATTGCGGCGTACCAGAGCTGAGAACCGCCGCCAACCGTTTTGAGACCGCCCTTAAATGCCAGGCGCCGGATATGGAGCTACAGAAGGACCAGTTACTGGGCGCCATGGACCGCCTGCAAATCTGGAGTGAACAGACCGACTGGCAGCAACTGTTCAGGGAACAGCAGCGCCAGCCGGAGACCACCTGAGGCCGGATCAGCTCCGGGCGCGATCAAGAATGCCTCGCATCTCCCTGACGGCCTCCTTCAGACCGGTAAATACTGCCCTGGCAACAATGGCGTGACCGATGTTCAATTCATTAATACCCGGAATCGCTGCCACCCGCTCTGTGTTGTGGTAGTGCAGGCCATGGCCGGCGTTCACAATCAGGCCTTTCTTGCGGGCATAGGCCACGGCATCGGCCAGCTGTTTGAAGGATCTTTCACGAACCGCCGGGTTTTGGGCTTCGGCGTACTCACCGGTGTGCAACTCGACAACCGGCGCACCACAGCGCACAGCGGCGTCTATCTGCACGGGGTCCGGGTCAATGAACAGTGACACTTCGGCACCGATCTTTGCCAGCCGGTCGCAGGCCCTGGCCACACGTTCTTCCTGGCCGTCGACATCCAGGCCACCCTCGGTGGTCAGCTCTTCACGTTTCTCCGGCACCAGGCAGACACACTCTGGCCGGACCTGTTCGGCAAAGGCTAGCATGGCATCGGTTACCGCCATTTCCAGGTTCATCTTGGTCTGCAGGACTTCCCGCAGAAGCAGTACATCACGATCCTGGATGTGCCGGCGGTCTTCCCGAGGATGGATGGTAATACCATCGGCGCCCGCTTCCTCGGCCACCAGTGCCGCCTGGACAGGGTCCGGATAGCGGGTGCCTCGGGCCTGGCGTAAGGTGGCCACGTGGTCAATATTCACTCCGAGCAACACTCTGGAATTCATGGGGTTCTCCCTGATGATGAAACGGAATGGCTGAACAGGTTGCGGCTGTGCAACGGTTTACCCTGCAGCAGATAGTCCACCAGAACACGCATGATCCGCTTGGCGGTCCTGCGCGGCAACTCACCGGTAAAGTCGCCTTCGGCCAGGGCCAGCAGAGCCTCGCCCGGAATCTGCTGCAATCGAACCCCGGTGGCAGCGGCAGACACAATACCCTGCACCGGATCATAACCGTAGTAACCACCGGCCTCCACTGGCAAGCCGGTATCGGTGGCTTCATTCCAGGCAAAATCGTACCCGAGGGCACCGGCAAACGCCCGCTCAAAGTGCCGTAGTACCGGTTCGACATCCGCTTTCGCGGACAGTGCTGTAAGGGCTTGCAGGCTTTCTATATAGCTGGCAAAGAGAGTGGGATGAGGGTCTGCCGCTGGCAGTATGCGCTGCAGCAATTCGTTGATGTACAGGCCACTGTACAAGGCACGGGGTTGGGTGAGCAGCGGTGCTGAACGGACTTCAAGCTGCAACAGAGTTTTCAGGTCACTCTTGCCTGTCCAGTCAACCAGCAGCGGCTGGAAGGGCTGTAACTGGGCCTTGAGTGGGCTTTTGGCACTGTTGGCCCCGCGCGCCACCAGGCTCATACGACCATGGTTCAGGGTAAACAGATCCACCAGCAAGGCGGTTTCCCGCCAGGGGCGCCGGTGAATCACATAAGCGGGCTCCTGCTGCACCGCTCCCTTCATAGCGACCTCAGAAATCGCTCATGCCAAGGCTTTTCAATGCCCGGTCGCTGTCTGCCCAGCCGCGTTTTACCTTGACCCACAACCGCAGCATGACCTTGGAGCCAAACATGCGTTCCATATCCACCCGGGCTTCCTGACCAATGCGGCGCAAGCGCTCGCCTTTGTCACCGATAATGATTTTCTTCTGGCCTTCCCGCTCCACCAGAATCAGGGCCGAGATATGCAGAGTTTTCCCCTCGTGCTTGAACTCTTCAATCTCTACGGCCACCGAATAAGGCAATTCAGCACCGAGTTGGCGGGTAATTTTCTCCCGCACCATCTCCGACGCCATAAAGCGCTCGCTGCGATCCGTAATCTGATCGTCCGGGTAGAAGTGCACACTCTGCGGCAGGAAACGTCCCACAGCTTCCTCCAGTGGCTGGAGGTTGGTTTCTTTCAACGCAGACAACGGGATAATTTCGGCGAATTCCCGTTTTTTGGACAGTGCCTCAAGGTGCGGCAACAGTTTGTACCGGTTCTCAACCTTGTCCACCTTGTTGACTGCAAGGATAACCGGGCATTTCAACCGTGACAATTTCTCCAGCACCAGGTCATCGGCAGTGGTCCAAGCCAGCTGGTCCACCACAAACACCACCACGTCCACATCAATCAGGGCCGACGACGCCGCCTTATTCATATACCGGTTCAGCGCTCGTGGCTCGTCTTCATGCATGCCCGGGGTATCCACATAGATGGCCTGAACCGGCCCATCGGTCTTGATACCCAGCACCTGATGCCGGGTAGTCTGCGGCTTGCGGGAGGTAATGCTCAGTTTCTGGCCCAGGATATGGTTAAGAAGCGTGGATTTGCCCACGTTCGGGCGGCCTACGATCGCCACAAAGCCGCAACGGCTATCCGGATCTTCTGGGCGGGTAATATCATTCATCAGGAGTTCTCCACGCCCAATTGCTTGAGGGCATTACGGGCAGCCTGCTGCTCTGCTATGCGGCGACTGCTACCGGTGCCACTGGTCTTTCGGTCCAGTGAGGGCAAGGCACAGATGACGTGAAACGTCTGCTCGTGGGCCTCACCATCAACGGATATCACTTCATAACGAGGCAGCGGAAACTGCCGGGATTGCAGGTATTCCTGCAACCGGGTTTTTGGGTCTTTCTGGGTGTCCTGGATATCAAGATTGGCCAGGCGATGCTCGAACCAGCGCAGAACCTTCTCACGGCAGGTATGAAAATCGCTGTCCAGGTAGATGGCACCAATAATGGACTCAACCGCATCAGCCAGAATTGACTCGCGCCGATAACCACCACTTTTGAGTTCACCGGAGCCCAGCCGGAGATACTGCCCCAACTGGAACTCCCGGCCAATCTCGGCCAGTGTCACGCCTTTGACCATGCGCGCCCGGAGTCGGCTCAACTGGCCTTCCCGGGCTTTCTCGAAGTGCAGATACAAATGCTCCGCAATCACCATATTAACGATGGAATCCCCGAGGAACTCCAGGCGCTCATTATTCTGGTTCCCGTAACTTCTGTGGGTCAGGGCCAGCAGCAACCTCTCGGGCTGCTTGAAGGTGTATCCGATACGACGCTGTAACTGATCCAGATCTGGTTGTGAACTCACTGTCCCTTTAACTCATACTCGTGCTGGAAATGGACGATGGTGTCCACGTTTCCGAATAGATGGTTGCGAACCTCATAGTCCACCTTGATCACTACGAACTCGCCATTCTTCTCAACGCTGATCTGCTTGGCGTCAAAACCACTGATGTTATTGACGCTCAAGCGCCGGTTAATCAGGTTGCGCACCTCCGCCGGCCCCATGCGTGACAGGCCCTCGGTGCCATCAAGACCTTCCAGTGCCTCCTGAATGGTGAAATCGTCCAGATAGGCGGGGCCGATTTTCAGACCCAGGGCCAGCAGGCTGCCAAAAAACAGCGCGACAATCAGCATGGTCAGAGCGCTGCCGCCCTGCTGCTGCAATCCGACGGGATTATTCTTTTTCATCATATTTCTCTCCGGCACAGCGGGGTTAGTCAATGCTACCCACTCGATCAAAAGATGGCAGACTTGTCAGCGATTTCCAGTGCATCCAGATGGCGAAGGCCTTTCCGACCACCAACTCATCGGGCACGGTGCCCCAGAAACGACTATCGTTGCTGTTGTCCCGGTTATCCCCCATCACAAAGTAGTGGCCGTCAGGCACCAGCCATTCTCCTTCCCCGTTGGCGGCAACCCGGCCGAGGGTCAGGTAGACGTCGTGTTCCACTCCGCCCACCTCCTCCCGCCAACGCTCCATCGGCGGAAGCCGGGCAACAAACTCCCGGGCTACTGGCTCATCATTGATAAACAGCTGCTTATCACGATAGCGCACCCGGTCACCCGGCAGACCAATTACCCGCTTGATGTAATTGGTGGCGCCATCTTCCGGATAGCGGAATACCATGACATCACCCCGTTCGGGATCACCCACAGACACCACTTTGGTGCCGGCCACTGGCAGCCGAAGCCCATAGGCATACTTGTTTACCAGGATAAAGTCTCCAACCTCGAGTGTCGGCAACATCGAACCGGAGGGGATCTGAAAGGGCTCCACCAGAAAGGAACGAAGTATTAGCACAACAGCCAGTACCGGGAAGAAGGATCGGCTCAGATCCACGAGCCAGGGTTCACTGGTCTCGCCAGCATCACCGGAGGCGGCCCCGCCAACCTCAGCCACGGCTGCCTGGCGCCGTTTGCTTAAAATTACTTTATCCGCCAGCCAGATCACTCCGGTCGCGAAGGTCAGAACCACCAGTACCAGCGGAAAATCAATATCCATCCGGGAGCCTTAGTTTTAGTTATCCACTTTCAATACAGCAAGAAACGCTTCCTGAGGCACCTCGACATTGCCCAGCTGCTTCATACGTTTTTTACCTTCTTTCTGCTTCTGCAGCAGTTTCTTCTTCCGGCTGACGTCACCACCGTAACACTTGGCTGTTACGTTCTTGCGCAACGCCTTGACCGTAACCCGTGACACCACCTGGGTACCAATCGCCGCCTGGATGGCAATATCAAACATTTGCCGGGGGATCAGCTCTTTCATCTTTTCAATTAGCTGGCGCCCTTTGCGGTGGGCAAGGTCCCGATGAACAATCAACGCCAGCGCATCGACCCGTTCACCGTTAATCAGCACATCCAGACGTACCAGGTTCGCGGTCTGAAAGCGCACGAAGTGGTAGTCCAGCGAGGCAAAACCACGGCTGGCAGACTTGATCCGATCGAAGAAATCCATCACCACTTCCGCCATTGGCAACTCGTAGGTGAGCTGAACCTGGGTCGACATGAAATGCATGTTCTTCTGAACGCCCCGTTTCTCTTCACACAGGGCGATCACGTTACCCAGGTGCTCCTGGGGCACAAGGATGTTCGCCTCCACGATGGGCTCACGCATTTCCTCGATAGAGCCAATATCCGGGAGCCGCGAGGGGTTGTCCACCGACAGGGTCTCACCCTGTTTGGTAATAACTTCATAGATTACCGTGGGGGCCGTGGTAATCAGATCGATATCGTACTCACGCTCCAGCCGCTCCTGGATAATTTCCATGTGCAGCATGCCCAGAAAACCACAGCGGAAACCGAAACCGAGGGCGTCGGAATTTTCCGGCTCAAAAAACAGCGAGGCGTCGTTAAGCGTGAGCTTTTCCAGGGCATCACGGAAGTCATCGTAATCGTCAGCGCTGACCGGGAACAGACCGGCGTAGACCTGCGGCTGAACTTTTTTGAAACCCGGCAACATCGGGGTTTCCTCGGCGAACTTCTGGTGCACGATGGTGTCGCCCACCGGTGCGCCGTGGATATCCTTGATACCCGCCACCACAAAGCCGACGTCTCCGGCTTCCAGAACATCGGTGTCGGTGGGTTTCGGATTAAAGATACCCACCTTGTCGGCATTCCACGCTTTCTTGGTGGATTTGATGACAATCTTGTCGCCTTTGCGCAGAACGCCCTCGGTCACCCGAACCAGGGACACCACGCCCAGATAGTTATCGAACCAGGAATCGATGATCAGGGCCTGCAGGGGTGCGCTGCGATCGCCTTTGGGTGGCGGAATCTTCCTGATAAGATCTTCAAGCACATCTTCCACGCCCAGACCACTTTTGGCACTGCAGCGCACCGCATCGGCGGCTTCGATGCCGATGATATCCTCGATCTCCGCCGCTACCCGCTCCGGCTCGGCCTGGGGCAGGTCCATCTTGTTCAGTACCGGCACAACCTCAAGCCCTTGCTCGATCGCGGTATAGCAATTGGCCACCGACTGCGCTTCCACACCCTGCCCGGCATCCACCACCAACAGCGCGCCCTCACAGGCGTAAAGTGACCGGGATACCTCATAGGAAAAATCCACGTGGCCCGGAGTGTCGATAAAATTCAGCTTGTAGGTTTCACCATCTTTGGCGGTGTAGTTGAGCGTTACGCTCTGAGCCTTAATGGTAATACCCCGTTCCCGCTCCAGATCCATGGAATCGAGCACCTGCTCGGCCATCTCGCGGTCGGTCAGCCCGCCGCAAATCTGGATAAAACGATCTGCCAGTGTGGATTTACCGTGGTCAATGTGGGCAATAATGGAAAAGTTACGGATTCGGCTCAGTTCAGTCACAGACAATGATTACTCATATAAGACGTAGGGTTGAGCCCGGAATGGCCGCTACCGGATCCGGGAACGGCGTGATTTTACCGGTTACCGGCCACTATTGCCATGATCAGGAAATAAGCGGCTTCTCGTACTGCCGGATCAGGAACCCGATCAAGGCATCTTCGTCCAGCGGGTAGCTGAACAGATTGCCCTGACACTGGGCGCAACCAGCGGACTTAAGGAAGCTCAGCTGCTGCAGCGTTTCCACGCCTTCAGCCACCACAGTCAAATGAAGCTTCTTCGCCAGCGCAATGACAGCCGACGCCACATCGGTGGCACTGACGTTGTAGGGAATGTCCCGGATGAACCGATGATCAATCTTGATGACATCCAGAGGCAGTTGCTGCAATGCCACGAGTGAACAGGAACCCGTCCCGAAATCATCCAGAATCAGGCAAACCCCCAGGTCGTTCAGTGATACCAGGAGTTCACGCAGCATGCGCGGATCTTCGTTTAACAGCTCTGCAGGCATTTCCAGTTCCAGGCGCTCCGGGGACACGCCGGTTTCCGTAATGACCTGGCGAATCATGTCCAGGAAGCCGGAATCGGTCAGCTGTCGCACCGACAGGTTCACCGCCATTTTCAGAGATTCAAAACCAGCCCGCTCCAGGGCCTGCACCTGAATACAGGCCTGCCGCAGGGCCAGCTCGCCCAGCCGTACTATGAGACCTGTCTCTTCCGCCAGGTTGATAAACTGTTGCGCGGAAACCAGACCTTTTTCCGGGTGGTGCCACCGAAGGAACGCTTCAACGCCAATCACCCGCTGGCTGACGAGGTCGATTTTTGGCTGGTAATGCAGAACAAACCGGTCGCCATCCAGAGCCGTGGCCAGTTCCTCCTGCTGAAGCAGGCGCCGGGCGGCCTTGATATTCATGGCCGGGGTGAAGAACTGATAGGTATTGCGACCCAGCTCCTTAGCCCGGTACATGGCCAGGTCTGCGTATTTCATCAGGGTACCGGCATCCTCGCTGTCGTGCGGAATCATGGTAATGCCGATACTCACGGTTATACCCACTTCGTGGTCATTCAGACGAATTCGCTGGCACAGGCGCCGGAGTATGGATTCTGCCACCTTTCCGGCGGCATCCGGCCCGCTGATCTGGGACAACAGCACTACAAACTCATCCCCCCCAAGGCGGGCCACGGAGTCTTCCTCTCGCACACAGCCTTCCAGCCACAGCGCCACCTGCTTCAGCAGCTCGTCCCCGGCATCGTGCCCCAGGGTGTCGTTAATGCGTTTGAAGCCATCAAGGTCCAGGAACATCAGCGCCGCTGGCTCACCACTGCGGCGGCTCCGACGTACCACGTGGTTCAGCCTGTCCCGGAACAGCTGACGGTTTGCCAGCCCGGTGAGCGGGTCGTAGAACGCCAGGCGATGCAACTCGGACTGGGCCGCCTTGAGCTGGGTCAGGTCCCGCAGGCTCAGTACCACACCATTAACACCAGGCACTGACAACATGGCGGTATAGGTACCCTCCATGTCACGCCACTGGCCCTCAGAATCCCGGATACGAGCCCGGATGACAGGCATCTGTTTTCCCGGAGCACGCATGGACTCCTCAAAACCGCGTTGCAGCAGGGGAAGATCGTCCGGGTGCACCTGTGCTGCCAACTGCATGGAGTGAACCTTGTCAGGATCAAAACCCAGTATGTCCCGGCTTGATGGGCTGGCGTAGATGGGCTCGCCATGGCGATCCATCACCAGCGTGACGTTGGCAGCCCCCTCAGTAATGGCCCGGTAACGACCCGCGCTGATCTGCGCGATCAAGCGGGAACGAATCAGCGCCAACACAAACAGGCACAACAAAGCACTGATAGCCAATCCGGACCCCAGCACGATCGGTGGGCGAGGATCTGCCGCCAGAAAGTCGAAAGCGGGTGTTGAGCGGGTTTGCAACAGCCAGTCCCGCCCCCCGTGGGAAATGGTCTGGCTCATTTCAAAGCTGAACTCGTTATCCAAAGACCCCAGGTTGGAGCCATACATCAGTGTGTCCCGACCCACCACACCACTGTCGTAGATCCGTACGTCCAGAAAGGGTGAGATGAGACCGACGATGCCATCAATCAGGTTATTCATCCGGAAGGCGCTGAACACATAACCAGACAGCATCATTCGGCGCTCTGCCCGAATGTCCGGGATTTCTCCGCCCTGATATACCGGGTAATACATCAGGAACCCGGCCTGATCTTCCGCCAGCGATTCCTGAACCAGAACCACCTTACCCGTCACGGTTGGTACTGCGTCGTCCCGCGCTTTCTCCATAGCCACCCGATGTATCGGATCACTGAAGGCATCATAACCCAGCGCCCTGCGGTTACGATCTGTGCCCGGCTCCAGGTACACCATGGGGTAATAGAAGGGACCAGTACCCAACGGCTTGACCAGGTAGTTGTAAACACCCTCGGCCCGCACCGAGGCGATATGATCGGCCATATCCCGAACGCCAATCCGCTGTACAAACCCGATCCCCTGAATCCCCGGGTAGTAACGGTCGATATCCACTTTCTCGACATACTCCCGCCAATGGTCCCTGGTTACCTCCCCGGCTACCGAGAACAGGCCGGAACTGCCTGCCAGAACCTGCTCATAATTGAGCAACCGCTCTTCAATGGCACTTTTCAACTGCAGGGACTGGGTGCGGAAGTGGGCCTCGGTACGATCATCAACCAGGCGGATTGACACCTGCCATAGCAGCAGAGTGGCAACGACGGCGCAAGAAAACACAAGCCAGGCAATCCAGGCGTGGCGAAATCGCAGAAGCTGTCGGAGGGGAAGTTCCTTGTTGGTCATCATTGTTTACGGTCCGTTCCATGACCCCATTTGTTATCGGTTCGGCCGAGTATAGCAAAAGCCCCCGGAACTGTCGTCAAAGACACCGGGGGCTTGCGAAACGCCGGTTTTCTATGGTGTCAGGGCTTCATCACCAGATAGATGGCACGACCCTGGCGGACGATTCTGACCGAAACTGCCCGGTTCGACGGCAGCTTGCGGGTGGCGTTCCGGAAATCCTCCACTGAGCGCACCTGTTCGCGGTTGATCTCCGTGATAATGTCCCGGGAACGAATCCCGGCTTCCGCTGCCGGGCCCTGGCCCACTCGGGTGACCAGCACGCCACCTTGGACACCGGCCGCACTGGCCTGCTCCGGTGTCAGGGATTCAACCGCCAGGCCCAGCGGGTCCTGTGACGGCGCATTGTTTTCACCAACCACTGGGTCTGGACTGTTATCACCATCGTCCGGCAGGCGGCCGATGGTCACGTCCAGCTCAATCTCGCGGCCACCCCGCAGTACCGTCAGCCGGGCAGATTCACCCACCGGTGTGCGGCCCACCAGCGGCGGCAGGTCTGAGGATAACTGAACCGGCTCGCCGTTGTACTCAAGTACGATATCGCCGGATTCCAGGCCACCTTTCTCGGCGGGTGAACCTTGCATGACTTCAGCAATCAGCGCCCCCCTCGGCCGTTTAAGGCCAAACGATTCCGCCAGATCCCGGTTCACTTCCTGGATCAGCACGCCAAGCCAGCCCCGGACAACGCTGCCCTTGTCCCGGATCTGGCTGAAAACGTTCATCGCGTCATCAATGGGAATGGCGAAGGAAACCCCCATGAAACCGCCAGAGCGGGTATAGATCTGGGAGTTAATACCGACCACTTCACCATCGAGATTGAACAGCGGTCCACCAGAGTTGCCGGGGTTGATAGCCACATCTGTCTGTATGAATGGCACGTAATTTTCCGAGGGCAGTGAACGGCCAAGGGCGCTGACAATGCCTGCTGTAACCGTGTAGTCAAAACCGAACGGAGAGCCGATGGCAAACACCCATTCCCCTACCTTGAGGTCACGTGAACGCCCCACCTTGACCACGGGCAAATCCTCACCGTTCTCGATCTTCAGCACCGCCATGTCTGAGCGGGGGTCGGTGCCGACAATGGTAGCCTGGAATTCCCGACGGTCGTTCAACCGCACGATGACCTCGTCGGCACCTTCCACTACATGGTTGTTAGTGAGCACATAACCGTCTGTTGACACGATGAAGCCAGACCCCATGGAACGCTGAGGCTGCTGCGAACGGGGTGCCCCGCCGAACGGTGATTGCGGACCACGAAAAAAGTCCTGCAAAAACGGGGGCAACTGCTCAAGCTGACGTTCATCGAAAGGAGAGCCCTGAAAACGGGAGCCCTGATTACGCGGTTCACTCGTGGTGCTGATATTGACCACAGCGCTGGAGTTTTCTTCAACCAGTTCGGTGAAGTCCGGCAGGCCCCGCGCCGCGAGAGATTGGCTCCAGAAGACTGAAACCATGACTGACAGCATAAGCAGGGCCGCCCAGTAGTGTCCTGCGCTCCGGGCCGGGGCAAGACGGGCAACCTCTGTGTTTGATCTCGGCATGTGGAACCCCCTGATTTGCTCGTAACTACACCGACATTCTGGGGCTGGAAACCCTTTTTTCAACTTACAAAACAGTAGGATTCACAGACATGTCACGGAATAAGTGCTGTTCACCCTGATCAGCCGCGGCTGGTATCGTTTGCCACTCCGGTGCTGCCATCGACGCACCCAGCAAAATCCGGCCCCGAGCCCGACCAGGGCACCGCTAATAGCAGCGGCGTCCGAAGCGCCAAGCCAGCGGTAGGCAGCAATGCTGGCCAGAACCATCAGCGCCAATGGAACACCATACACAGCAAGCGACGCCAACAGCAGCGACTGTTCATCAATACCAATCACTACTTCGTCCCCCACCCTGGCACCCACGGTATTCGCCACCAGAATCTGATTCGCCCGCCCCCCGGACACCTTGGCCAGGGCCCGCTGACCACAACCGGCCCTGGCGGAACAGCTCTGGCAAGCGCTGGTGCGGATGGTTTGCACCCAGACACAATCACCACTCAGTGCCACAACCTTTCCGGTCTCGGTGATCACAGTCCTGATAACTCCAGGGCCAGGGCATCGTCTATTTCAACAGCATCAGCTACTTTCCGGGCAGTACGCGGCGGAATCTCTCCCACTACGGCAACCAGAAACGGGCGATCGGCTACCATAAGCTCGCGCATGTAGATGGTTGTTGCCCCTACCCGGGAGGCGCCGGTAGGCATTTTTAACTGACCAACCGGCTCGACAAACACTGAGAACGCAGCCAGCCCGTCAGAGAAAGCCACAGCTTTACCCTTGCCAGAGCGCGGCGCGGCCGCTGGCGCAAACCCCTCCGGCCGCCAATTGAGGGTCCAGCCGCTCATCCGGCCGACCACCGATTGCTGAGGATCTCTGGTCGCCAGCGTGCGGGTTATCTCGCGCCCCTGGGTCTGTATTTCCAGCTCATCGTCGGCAATGTCATTGGTAATTTCGAGACTGGTAAACTGAAAATGCTCCAGCACTTCCCCGTCACCGTCTCGCACCTGGCTCTTGACCAGCAAGCCGGTGTCTTTTTCCATCCACAACCGATGGCTGTATCGCTCGTCATCACGCGCGGTTAACGCAATAGTCACGACATCGTAACCGGCGATGCGATCTTCACCCGCCAGCTCCGAGCGATACCATTGCCCAAACGGCATCAGCTGACTGGTGAACGCCTCGGCAAATGGGCCGGAGGGAATCACTTCGTTCAAGCTCACCCGACCACGATCCGGGAGCACACAAACCACGTTCATGCCCTTGCGGACAATCTCGCCACCACCGCCATCCTGCATGACCAATCGCTCTTCGACCTGGCCGTCCCGAAACCGATGGGCAATCCTCATGGAATGGACCTGGTCTCCACGGGCATAGACGAACACACCGCGGTAAGATGTCATATTCAAAGACGGCCCGAGACGTTTCAGCCAAGCCATCGCATCGGCGGAACCTTCGGCGGCGGCTTCATTGCTGGCCGTGGCAGCGACCCCATAAGCAGGTAGCACGATCAAGATTCCTGCAAACACACCCGCCAACACACTTCGGCCGAGGGACAACAGACTGCTCATCACCCACTTCATCGGCTGTTCCCCAAGGTCAGTAGCCACTACTGGCGCTCACCAGCCGGGCATAGCCAACGGAACCCCGACCCGCGCCAACACTGTTATGCTGGGCATGTTCGAGCATAAACTGGCGCATTTGTTTGAGCTGTTCTTCATCCAGGCGCTGCAAGGCGACTTCCTCTACCCGGGCAGACAAAGCCAGTGCATCCCCATCAGACAGCTCGGTCACTGCCACCGCAGCCACCGGCTCCTGAGTTTGGCCATCCCATCCGGCGCCGGCACCAAATCCGATGACCAGAGCCATAACGACCATAGCCGCCACTGGCCATCGCCAGTAGGAGCCCGCAACAACCTGAGTCTTGAGCCTTGAAGGTTCAGGGCGTACGTGACCGTCAAGGGCCTCACGTACAGCCACTGCCACATCGACGCTCTCTTCGGGGCCATGACTTTCATGCATGAGGTCACGAACCTGCTGCCAGCGTTGCCACTGGTTTCGGACCTCATCCTGATTGCCATGGGACAACAGGCGACGAACCGATAGTTCATCTGCTTCGTCGTCCATCATGGCGGAGAGGGTTTCTCTGAGACGCTCATCCATCGGATGCAACCTCATTTACGTCACTGAATGATTGAGCAAGGGGCCCAAGTGCCGGTCCACTGCATCCCGGGCCCTGAATATCCGCGACCGAACGGTTCCGATCGGGCACTCCAGAATCCGGGCAATATCCTCATAACTCAGGCCATCATATTCCCTGAGCAGAAAAGCGGAGCGAAGTTCCTCAGGCAGGCCTGCTATTGCTTCCGAAAGTGCTTTTTGCAGCTGTTCCCGCTGCAAAAGCCGCTCCGGGGAAGCGACATCCCTTAACCGGCCGCCATCGTCGAAATTCTCGGCATCTGCCGAGTCTGCCGATCCCTGTGGCCGGCGACCACGGGCCTCCAGGTAGTTTTTGGCGGTGTTGACGGCAATCCGGTATAGCCAGGTGTAGAATGCGCTGTCGCCCCGGAACCGCTCGACCGCCCGGAACGCTTTGACAAAGGTCTCTTGGGTCAGATCCATCACTTCCTGGCTGTCGTAGACGTATCGACTGATGATGGAGGCCACTCGCGACTGGTACTTGACCACAAGCAGATCAAAGGCCGCACGATCGCCATTGCGAACCTTGCGAACCAACTGCAGATCCGTCTGACTGTCGGTCTGCTCACCCGGCTTCCAGTCGTTATCAGGAGTCATGGACGACGTAACAGAATGTCCTGTCTTGGTGGCCAACGGAGTGGCCTTGATAAGATTTGCTGCTTGTGTCATTCGGCTCTTCCGGCGTTCGATCATGAACCCATGGTCCTGGACAGCAACCGACGGGCGGCTTATCCATCAGGCCAAATAGACAGCAAGCGTAAAGTTTAGTTCAATACACGTCCACATTATGGCCCGCGACAACGACTCAATGCCACAGTCCTTCGAATACGACGTTCTCATTATCGGCAGCGGCGCTGCCGGCCTGACCGTAGCGCTCAATCTGCCGGAGCACCTCAGCGTGTGCGTAGTCAGCAAGGCAGACATCAGCTCCGGCGCCACACTCTGGGCCCAGGGCGGCATTGCTGCGGTGATTGATGATGCCGACTCCGTTGAAAACCATATTCTGGATACCCTCAACGCCGGAGGAGGCCTGTGCCATGAAGATGCCGTGCGCTTTACCGTGGAGCACA
Organism: Marinobacter sp. MBR-99; assembly: GCF_040547575.1. NCBI lineage: Bacteria > Pseudomonadati > Pseudomonadota > Gammaproteobacteria > Pseudomonadales > Marinobacteraceae > Marinobacter > Marinobacter sp. MBR-99. The sequence goes on from NZ_JBEPPY010000003.1 coordinate 60,169, forward strand.
GCAAAGAGAGCATCCAGTGGCTGATTGATTCGGGCGTAAAGTTCACCCGCCAGGATGACAGCGAAGACTACCACCTGACCCGGGAAGGTGGCCACAGCCACCGGCGCATCATCCATGCCGCCGATGCCACTGGCCATGCGGTGTCGACCACACTCGCCAGTCAGGCCCAGGCCTGCCCCAATATTGATCTTAAAGCGGGCCGGGTAGCAGTGGACCTGATCACCAACCGCAAACTCGCCCTGCCAGGCAACCGTTGCGTAGGCGCTTACATACTGAACCTGGAAGATAACCACGTAGAACTGTTCCGCGCCCGGTTTACCGTGATTGCCACTGGCGGCGCCTCCAAGGCCTACCGCTACACCACCAATCCGGACGGCGCATCCGGTGATGGCATCGCCATGGCCTGGCGGGCCGGGTGCCGGGTGGCCAACATGGAATTCAACCAGTTTCATCCCACCTGCCTTTACCACCCCCACGCCAAATCGTTTCTGATTACCGAGGCGGTCCGTGGTGAAGGCGGCGTACTGAAACTGCCGGACGGCAGCCGCTTCATGGACCGGTTCGACAAGCGGGCCGAACTGGCGCCCCGGGATATCGTCGCCCGGGCCATCGACCATGAAATGAAACGCCTGGGTGCCGACCATCTGTACCTGGACATCAGCCACAAGCCAGCGGACTTCATCAAACACCACTTCCCGACCATTTATGAGAAGTGCCTGGACTTCGGCATCGACATTACCAAAGAACCGATTCCGGTAGTGCCGGCTGCCCACTACACCTGTGGCGGCGTTGTCAGCGACGAACGGGCCCGCACCGACATTAACCAGCTGTATGTGGTGGGCGAAGCGGCCTTCACCGGACTGCATGGCGCCAACCGCATGGCCAGCAACTCCCTGCTGGAATGCCTGGTGTATGGCCGCGCCGCTGCCGCCGACATTGCCCGGCGAGAATCCGACATTCCGGAGCCACCGGTCGCACCAGACTGGGATGAAAGCCAGGTACGGGACTCCGATGAAGACGTTGTGATTTCCCACAACTGGGACGAATTACGTCATTTCATGTGGGACTACGTGGGCATTGTGCGTACCACCAAACGCCTGCAGCGGGCCAAGCACCGGGTGGATCTGCTGTCCCGGGAAATCGGCGAGTTCTACAGCAATTACCGGGTTACCAATGACCTGATCGAGCTGCGTAACCTGGTGACAGTTTCCGACCTGATCATCTGCTCGGCCCTGCAACGCAAGGAAAGCCGGGGGCTGCATTACACACTGGATTACCCGGGATTGCTGAACGACCCGCAGGACACGGTTCTGGTACCTACCACCTATCGTACATCGTCTCCCTGACCGGGAGACTCCACTCCTTTTTCAAGGCAACCGACTATGTCAGACACCAATGCGTCCAACGACCATACCGAATTTCACCGCCTGTGGTGGCACAGCCGCCGGGGCATGCTCGAACTGGATGTTCTGCTTCTACCCTTCCTGGAGGAAGCGTACCGGGACCTCGAGCCGGACGACCAGGCCAGATACAAGAAACTGCTGAGCTGTGAAGACACCGATATGTTCGAATGGTTCATGCAACGCAGCCGGCCGGAAGACCCGGATCTTCAGCGCATCGTTGACATCATCCTGAACCGTGTCCAGCCGGATTGATCTGACTCTATCCCCCTCCGGCATCACGGGCCTGCTGGCCAGTGCACCCTGGTTACTGCTCAGCGCTTTTGCCCTTGGTGCGGCACTGGAAACCAGCCTCTGGTTACTGATGGCAGTGCCGGTCACAATCACTTTCGCCTGGCGAAACTTCCGTCGCTATGGCCTGTTACGCGGGCCCAAGGCCATTAAGGCCCTGCGCACCGACAGTGGCGGCATAACCTGCCAGTTCGGCGATGGCCATGAGACACCCGTTCGGGTCTGCGCCTCAAGTACCCTGGGTGCGTCCTGCCTGATCTTGAAACTCCACCCCCAAGACTCCAGATCAGGTAGCATCATGGTAATGATTACCGGCAAGATCGGGCCATTCCAGGCCAATGCTCCCGAGCATGAGTTTCGACGCCTGCGGGTATGGCTGAGAATCGGCCATACGCGTAACGCTCACTGAACTCCGCTGACCCAACATGGAGATCACGATGAACCCCACGGAAAACCCTCGGCCACACTATTCGTCTGACGCCGGTTACACCCAGCTCACCAACAGACTGGTGGTGCGCATCAGCGGCCCGGGCGCCGACAAGTTTGTCCAGGGCCAGTTTTCCCAGCATGTGGATGAGGTGACACAGACCCAGTCTCTGCGGGCAACCGCCTGCACACCCAAGGGGCGAGCCTACTGCGTAACCCGCATGGTACGGCACGGCCAGGACCTGTTGATGGACCTGGATGCAGAGCTGGCGGATGACACCCTGAGCCACCTCCGCAAGTACCTGATGCTGTTTCGTGGCACCAGCATGGACGTGCTGCCTTCCGCCCGAATCCTTGGCCTGATCGGTAAACCAGCCGCCATCACTGCCTGCGGAGACGCAGCCGAATCGCTTTCCCGGCCGGGGCAGACACTGGCCACCGGTTCCGGAATCCTGATTCGAATCGAGGATACCAGTGACCAGACGGCCCGCTACGAATGGTGGCAGCTTGAGGGAGACCAACCGCTGCCGGAGGAACTGCCCGAGTTGTCGATGGCACACTGGAACGCTGCCAGCATTTCCGCCGGCGTGCCTTGGCTAACCGCCCAGACCCGGGAGGCCTATGTTCCGCAGATGCTTAACCTGCAACACCTGCAAGGGGTTCATTTCAAGAAGGGCTGCTACACCGGTCAGGAAGTGATCGCCAGAATGCACTTTCTGGGGCAGCTCAAGAAGAGCCTGTTCCGGTTGCGTTTTGAGGGTTCCGACACTGGACCGGAACCGGGCACCAGGCTACTGAGCGAAGGCAAGAACGTTGGCGAGGTAGTTAACGCAGAGCTCACGTCTGAACAGGCTGGTGAGATGCTGGCGGTTATCCGGCACGACGCTCAGCAAGGCACCCTGGCTCTGGAAGGCATGAACACGGTGACCGTGACCATGCAACCGCTGCCTTACCCGGTGCCCGAGCAACAGCCCGCAACGCAGGCAGATACATAAGTTGACAGGAAAAACCGGAAAAATTTGCTATAAATTAAACCACATACCGGTTTACCCCGTGCGCGCGAGCAGCGCACCCAGACAAGCGGAACGTTACTGACCATGGCCAACATTGTAGATACCATCAAAGCTGACCTGACGGAAGCCATTGAGAACGACAAACTGGTGCTGCCAACCCTGCCGGAGGTGGCGCTTCAGGTTCGGGACATCGCCGAGTCCGAAGACTCGGCAATCGCTGACCTGGTCAAGGTCATCAGTAACGACACAGCCCTCTCTGCCCGAATTATCCGCGTGTGCAACAGCCCGCTGTTCCGGGGTAGCCGCGCGATTGAAAACCTGAACATGGCGGTCAGCCGCCTTGGCATGGCCTACACCAGCAACCTGGCCATGGGTCTGGCCATGGAGCAGATGTTCCAGGCCACCTCAGACATGGTCGATAAGCGGCTGCGCGCCACCTGGCAAACCAGCACTGAAGTGGCCGGTGTATGCCATGTTCTGGCCCAGCATTACACCAAGCTCAAACCGGATCAGGCCACGCTGGCAGGGCTTGTTCACCTTATTGGGGTGCTGCCGATTCTGCGCTATGTGGAGGACCGGGATATCCAGATCAGCAGTATCATGCTGGATAATGTGATTGACCAGTTGCACCCGCGCATTGGCGCGCTGATTCTCAAGAAGTGGGATTTCCCGAATGATCTTCAGAATGTGCCGCTGGAGTATGCCAATTTCCAGCGCGAGGTGCCGGCGGCGGATTATGCTGATCTGGTGATGGTGGCGAATCTGCAACTGGTGGCGGGTACGGATCACCCGTGGACGGAGATGGACTGGAATACCATTCCTGCCTTTGGGCGTTTGGGGTTGGATCCGAATATCGATATGAGCGAGGAGGAGGATCTCAACGCTCAGATGGAAGCGGCGATGGCGTTGCTTCAGTGATCTTTATGTTTCGGGAGCTTGACGCCCGTCTTTACGGCGGGGTTGAGCTCCCAAAACACGCTGTGAATACTTCCCTGTACGCTCTGCTCCGCCATCCCTGGCTCCGCAAGGTTTTGTGAGCTCAACCCCGCCGCAAAGACTACTCCCCAGACAGCCCTCAGCTCTTCGCATATTTCTGGATAAGCTGCACTTTATCTGGCAGTGCCCAATCAACTTGAGCTATTCCCTGTTTCTGCAGCCAGTCATTAGCTTGCGAGAAGTGCTGACAACCGAAAAATCCTCGATAAGCACTCAGCGGTGACGGGTGCGGTCCTTCCAGAACCAGATGGCGATTGCGATCAATGTGTCGGCCTTTCTTTCTGGCGTAGCTGCCCCAGAGCAGAAACACCACGCCCTCCCGCTCCCGGTTGACGGTTTCGATCACTTTGTCGGTGAAGGTCTCCCAGCCTTTGTTCTGGTGGGCGCCGGCGTTGCCCTGTTCAACGGTGAGGACCGCGTTCAGGAGTAGAACGCCCTGCTCGGCCCAGGGTTGCAGGCAGCCGTGGTCTGGCGGGGGGATGGCCAGGTCGGTTTCGATTTCTTTGAAGATATTGACCAGGGACGGCGGCGTGGGCACGCCCGGGCGCACGGAGAAGCAGAGGCCGTGGGCCTGGCCGGGGCCGTGGTAGGGGTCCTGGCCGAGGATGACGACTTTGACCTGGTTCAGGGGGGTGCTGTTCAGGGCGTTGAAGCAGTGTCTTTGCTCCGGGAACAGTACTTTGCCCGCCTGTTCCTGGGCAGCCAGGAATTCGGCCAGTTGCAGCATGTAAGGCTGGCGGAACTCGTCCGCCAGCCACTCATCCCAGCCGCGGCCGGGCTTCAGTTGTTGAGCCAGTGCCTCGGCAGGGTGCATGGGCTTACTCGCTTTCCGGTTTCTGTTCGGCTTTGTGCTCGGGGCGCATGGCCGGGAACAGGATCACGTCGCGGATGGACGGTGAGTTGGTCAGCAGCATGGCCAGGCGGTCGATACCGATGCCCTCGCCGGCGGTCGGCGGCAGGCCGTATTCCAGAGCCATGACGTAGTCGTCGTCGTAGAACATGGCTTCGTCGTCGCCGGCGTCTTTTTCCGCCACCTGGGCCTGGAAGCGTTCGGCCTGGTCTTCCGCATCATTCAACTCGGAGAAGCCGTTGGCAATCTCGCGGCCACCCACGAAGAATTCGAAGCGCTCGGTCACGAACGGGTCGCTGTCTTTGCAGCGGGCCAATGGAGAGATCTCTTTCGGGTATTCGGTGATGAAGGTTGGCTGCATCAGGCGGTGCTCGGCCGTCGCCTCGAAGATCTCGATCTGCACCTTGCCCAGGCCCCAGATATCCTTCACGTGGATACCCAGGTTCTTCGCCACGGCACGAGCCTGCGCGTCGTCTGCCAGCTGCTCGCGGGTGATGTCCGGGTTGTAGCGCAGGATGGCGTCAACCACGGTCAGGCGCTCGAACGGCTTGCCGAAATCGTATTCGATGGTTTCTTCGCTGCCGTCCTTGAGCACCCGGGTGTTGATCACCGTGGTGGTACCCAGCACTTTCTGAGCGATGGTGCGCAGCATGTCTTCGGTCAGGTCCATCAGGTCGTTGTAGTCGGCGTAGGCCTGGTAAAATTCGACCATGGTGAACTCGGGGTTGTGCCGGGTAGACAAGCCTTCGTTACGGAAGTTGCGGTTGATTTCAAACACCCGCTCAAAGCCGCCGACCACCAGGCGCTTGAGAAACAGCTCCGGGGCAATACGCAGGTACATGTCGATGCCCAGGGCGTTGTGATGGGTCACGAACGGACGAGCAGTGGCGCCACCGGGGATCACCTGCAGCATGGGGGTTTCCACTTCCATGAAGTCACGCTCGGTGAAGTACTGGCGCATGGCGTTGATGATCTTCGACCGGGCATGGAACACGCGGCGGCTGTCTTCGTTCACCATCAGGTCCACGTACCGGTGACGGTAGCGGGCTTCGGTGTCGGTCAGGCCCTTGTGCTTCTCCGGCAACGGGCGCAGAGACTTGGTCAGCAGCACGTACTCATCCATGGTGACGTACAGGTCGCCCTTGCCGGATTTCGACAGGGTACCGCGCACACCCACGATGTCACCCATATCCCAGTGCTTGGTGTCTTTCTGGACATCCTTGGACGCGTAAATCTGGATGCGGCCCGTCATGTCCTGAACCACCTTGAACGCCTTGCGGTCGAGCATCATGCGGCCGGCAATGGCCACTTTGATACCCAGGGACTCCAGCTCTTCCTTGGATTTGTCACCGTATTTTTCCTGCAGCTCGGCAGCGGTGGCATCGCGACGGAAGTCGTTCGGGAACGGATTGCCCTGCTCGCGCATGTTTGCCAGTTTGGCGCGGCGCTCGGCAATCAGCTTGTTGTCCTCGGGCTGTGCAGCGTTCTGGGTGTATTCAGTCATGTTGGCTCACTAAGAAGTCGGGATTGTCCGGGTGTGGGTGAATGGCGCTGATTACAGCGCCATCTTCAGACTGGCTTCAATAAACTTGTCGATGTCGCCATCCAACACCGACTGGGTGTTGCTGGTTTCCACCTTGGTGCGCAGGTCCTTGATACGGCTGTCGTCCAGCACGTAGGAACGGATCTGGCTACCCCAGCCGATGTCAGACTTGGAGTCTTCGGCTTTCTGTTTCTCTTCGTTACGCTTCTGCATTTCCAGTTCAAAGAGCTTGGCCTTGAGCTGCTTCATGGCCTGGTCTTTGTTCTGGTGCTGGCTTCGGCCGGCCTGGCAGGCAACAACGATCCCTGTGGGGTTGTGGGTCAGTCGCACCGCGGATTCGGTCCGGTTAACGTGCTGACCACCGGCACCGGAGGCGCGGTATACATCGACCCGCAAATCCGCCGGGTTGATTTCGATTTCAAAGCTGTCGTCCACTTCCGGCGATACAAACACGGAAGAGAAGGAGGTGTGGCGACGGTTGCCGGAATCGAACGGGGATTTGCGCACCAGGCGGTGTACGCCGGTTTCGGTGCGCAGCCAGCCGTAGGCGTAGTCGCCCTGGATGTGAATGGTGGCACTCTTGATGCCGGCCACTTCACCTTCCTGCAGTTCGACGATTTCGGCCTTGAAACCACGGCGCTCGGCCCAGCGCAGGTACATGCGAAGCAGCATGTTGGCCCAGTCCTGGGCTTCGGTGCCGCCGGAGCCGGCCTGGATGTCCAGGTAGGCGTTGTTGGCGTCCATTTCACCGGAGAACATGCGGCGAAATTCAAGTTTCTCGAGTTCTTTGTCGAGACCTTCGAGGTCGGCTTCGATTTCCTGGACGGTGCCTTCGTCGCCCTCTTCCACGGCCATATCGAGCAGGCTTTCTGCGTCTGCCAGGCCGTTGGTGAGGTTGTCGATGGTTTTGACGATCAGTTCAAGGTCTGAGCGCTCTTTGCCCAGGGCCTGTGCCCGCTCGGGATCGTCCCAGACGGTGGGTTGTTCGAGCTCGCGTTCGACTTCGGTCAGGCGTTCACTGCGCTGATCGTAGTCAAAGATACCCCCTCAGCGCTTCGGTGCGCTCGCGAAGCTCTTTGATCTTCGTCACTATGGGATTAATTTCCATGAAACCTTGTCTCGCTTTGGAAAATGGTGCGATAAAAACAGAGGGCGGATTCTACCGGAATTCGCGGGGTAAATCAGCAGGCGGAAAGTACGGAGTATTCAGGCTGTGGGCTTGAGCTCTGGTGCAAGCACCGGGTGGGAGGGAACCTTTCCGGGAGACGCTGTTAATACGTCCTTGTACGCTTAGCGAAAACATCCCTGTTTTCGATACTCCCGGAAAGGTTCCCTCCCACCCCGCGCCCAGACATAGCTCTGGGGCTCCCCACTCGCCGGCTACAAAGGGGTCTGACCCCTCGGGGTCAGACCCCACCCTTCTCCATCGCCAATCTCCAAAGAGAGTTCAGCCCAATGGCTCCAGATAATCCACCAACAATTGAAGGTTGGTTCTCCCCCGAAACGTGTTGGCATCCGGCTTATAAACCACCCGCGCGCCACTTCGGGTAAAGTCCGGCACCTCAGGCCCGGTGTTGAACGCAATGCCATCAATAATGCCACCACCCTCAACCGGCTGCAGCACCAGCTTCAAATGGTTCTCGCCGACAATGCGCTGGCTCACTACCCGGAATTCGCCATCAAACACCGGCTCCGGGAAATGCTGCCCCCAGGGGCCGGCGCGTTTGAGCAGGTAGGCGGTGTCCAGGTTCAGTTCGTCCGGTGTCAGGGGGCCGTCAGTGGTGATGGCTGCTTCCAGGTCTTCCGGTTTCAGGGTATCGCGCACGGCCTGGTCGAAGGCGTTGCTGAACCGTTCGAGGTCGTCCCGGGCAATGGTCATGCCGGCGGCCATGGCGTGGCCGCCGTATTTTTTCATCAGGCCTGGATTTTTCGCATCGACCACGGCCAGGGCATCGCGGATGTGCAGGCCGGGGATGGAGCGGGCGGAGCCTTTCAGGTGTTCGCCGTCGTCATCGGGGGCGAAGGCGATGGTGGGGCGGTGGGTCTGTTCGCGGATTCTGGCGGCCAGGATGCCGATCACGCCCTGGTGCCAGTCCTGGTCGAACAGGGCCAGGCCCCAGGGAAGGCCTTCAACGTCGAGGGACATGGAAGCAAGCAGATCCTGAGCCTGGGTTTTCATGTCTTTTTCGATGCTGCGGCGTTCGCGGTTGAAATTGTCCAGTTCCCGGGCCAGGCGCAGGGCTTCGTCGCGGCTGTCGGCGAGCAGGCAGGCGATGCCGATGCTCATATCGTCCAGCCGGCCGGCGGCGTTCAGGCGCGGGCCAACCACGAAGCCGAGGTCCGTAGCGCTGATTTCGGTGTAGTCACGGCCCGCCACTTCCAGCAGGGCCAGGATGCCCGGGCGGGCTTCGCCTTTGCGAATGCGGCGGATGCCCTGCTCGACAAAAATCCGGTTGTTGTGGTCCAGCGGTACTACGTCTGCCACGGTACCCAGGGCCACCAGGTCCAGCAGGTTGCCCAAGTTGGGCTCCGGGTCTGGCAGCAGGCTGTTGTCCCGCAGGTGTTTGCGCAGGGCGGTGAGCACGTAGAACATCACGCCAACACCGGCAGCGTTCTTACTCAGGAATGGGCAATCAGGCTGGTTGGGGTTAACGATGGCGTCGGCGTCTGGCAGTTCCTCACCGGCCAGGTGGTGATCGGTGATGACCACCTTGATGCCCAGTTCCCGGGCGGCGCGCACGCCTTCGATGGCGGAAATACCGTTATCGACGGTAACGAGCAAGTCGGGTAAGTCGCCTTCGTCCTGTAACCGGTGAATGATGCCCGGCGTCAGGCCATAGCCATCGGAGAAGCGGCTGGGCACGCGGAAATCAATGGCTGCAACACCGAGCATGGACAGCCCGAGCATGGCGACGGCAGTGCTGGTAGCGCCATCGGCATCGAAATCCCCCAGCACCATCACCCGCTGCTTCCGGGCAACGGCCTCGGCCAGCAGCTCAACCGCGCGATCTATGCCACGCAACTGCATGGGCGACGCCAGGTGTTTCAGGGTGTACTGGAGCTGGTCGTCAGAATGCACACCGCGGGCGGCGTACAGGCGGCGAAGGATCGGAGGCAGGTTTTGCCCCCAGCCCGTCACGTCAGACGGCTGGGGGCGACGCAGGATCTTTTTAGGAGTCATGCCGGATCAGGCGTTCTTCCAATGCTTGGCGATAAAGCCCTGCACCTCGGACACACTGTTATCCAGCACGGTGTAGCGCTCTTCCCGCTCGAACAGGTCCGCCATGTGGGCCGGCAGTTGCGGCTTCACAACCAGGCCAGACTCGGCGATGGCGTCCGGGAACTTGGCCGGGTGGGCGGTACCCAGGGTAATCATCGGCACAGTGCCGTCGCGGCGGCAGTTGCGGGCGGCGCGTACGCCGATGGCGGTGTGCGGGTCCAGCAGGTATTCGTTCTTCTCGTAAATGTCCCGAATGGTGTCGCAGGTGGTTTTGTCGTCCACCGCGTCGCTGTCGAACAGCTTGCGGGCGTGCTTCCAGCGGTAGTCTTCGATGCTGACAGGACCCTTGGCTGCCCGCTCCAGCAGATCTTTCACCGCCGCACCGTCACGGCCGTGCAGGTCGAACAGCAGGCGCTCGAAGTTGCTGGACACCATGATATCCATGCTCGGCGACAAAGTGTGCTCCAGCTGATGCTGCTCATATTTGTTGCCGCTCATGAAGCGATGCAGGATGTCGTTGCGGTTGGTGGCAATCACCAGCTGGCTGATGGGCAAGCCCATCTTCTTGGCCAGGTAACCGGCAAAGATGTCACCGAAGTTACCGGTGGGTACCGAAAACGCCATGCTGCGATCCGGGCCACCCAGGGCCAGGGACGCCTGGAAGTAGTAAACAATCTGGGCCATGATCCGCGCCCAGTTGATGGAGTTCACCGCTGCCAACTGGGTTTTGCCACCCAGGAATGACTGGTTGCCGAAGCTTTCTTTTACCATGCGCTGGCAGTCGTCGAAGTTGCCCTTGACCGCGATGTTATGGATGTTGTCACCTTGCACCGTCGTCATCTGCCGGCGCTGTACTTCCGATACTCGCTGGTACGGATGCAGGATAAAGATATCCACATGCTCGCAACGGCGGCACCCTTCGATGGCGGCAGAGCCGGTGTCACCGGAGGTGGCACCCATGATCACAACGTGCTGCTTGCGCTTCTCGAGGACGTAATCCAGCAGTCGACCCAACAGCTGCAGGGCAAAGTCCTTGAACGCCAGCGTGGGGCCGCGGAACAACTCCATCACCCACTCATTGGTATCCAGCTGCACCAGGGGTGCGACCGCCTGGTGACTGAATACGCTGTAGGTTTCATTCAGCATCTTGCGGAAGTCATCAGCCGGGATGGCGTCTTCCACAAACGGGTACATCACCTTGTAGGCCAGCTCTGCATAGGAGAGCCCACGCCAGCTACGAATTTCTTCCACGCTGAAGTGCGGCAGGGATTCCGGCACATACAGGCCACCGTCTGTGGCCAGGCCTGTCAGAAGAACGTCTTCAAAGCCCAGAGCGGGCGCTTCACCCCGTGTACTGATGTATCTCACGTGCGTACCTGTCAGTTAAAGTTTTCAGCGCGGATGCGGACAACCTTGCCATCGATGTCGGCGAGGGATTCCATCTCGTCAATGGCCAGGTTCATCTGGCGCTCCTGAACCGTGTGGGTCAGGATGATGACCGGAATCCGGCCATCCTTGAATTCGGATTCTTTCTGCATGATCGATTCGATGTTGATGCCATGCTCACTCAGGATCGCGGCAATCTTGGCCAGCACGCCCGGATGGTCAAAGGCCTGAATACGCAGATAGTAAGCCGACTGCACATCTTCCATTGGCAGGACCGACAGATCTTCCAGAGCCGCCGGACTGAAGCCCAGATAGGGAACACGCTGCTGACTGTTGCTGGCAACCGCGCGGGCCACATCAATAATGTCTGCAATCACCGCAGATGCTGTGGCCTCGTCACCGGCACCAGGGCCGTAGTACATGGTCTGCCCTACCGCGTCACCGTCTACCAGCACCGCATTGAGCACGCCATCCACCTGGGCAATCAAGTGACTTTGTGGCACCAGCGTTGGGTGGACACGCAACTCGATACCGTCATCACGACGACGGGCGATACCCAGATGCTTTACCCGATAGCCGAGAAGCTCGGCATGGGAAATGTCGTAAGGGGTAATGCCGGAAATGCCTTCGGTGTAGGCTTTCTCGAATTGCAGGGGAACGCCGAAACCTGACGCCGCCAGAATGGTCAACTTATGGGCTGCGTCAATGCCTTCGACATCGAAGGTCGGGTCGGCTTCGGCGTATCCCAGGGCCTGGGCTTCTTTCAGAACTTCGCCAAATTCGCGACCGGCGCGCATCTCGGTCAGGATGTAGTTACCCGTGCCGTTGATGATGCCGGCAATGGTATCAATACGGTTGGCCGCCAGGCCTTCACGTACCGCCTTGATCACCGGAATACCACCGGCAACGCCGGCTTCGTAGGCGACAACAACGCCGGCTTTTTCGGCCGCCTCGAAAATCTCGTTGCCGTGCACGGCAATCAATGCCTTGTTGGCGGTCACCACGTGCTTGCCCTGGGCAATCGCGGCCAGAACCAGTTCTTTAGCGGCATCATAGCCACCAATCAGCTCAACCACGATATCAATGTCAGGATCATTCACCACATCGAAGATGTCGGTACTGAAAGGAACGCTGCCAAGCTCCAGATCATCCCGGCTGTGACGGCTGGCCACCCGGGTAATCCGGATATTGCAGCCCGCACGCCCCGCAATAATCGCAGCATTGCGAGTCAGGACATTGAATGTACCGCCGCCAACGGTTCCCAGTCCGCAAATTCCGACATTAACGTCTTTCAAGCTCTCACCTCTGATCCCGATGGGGTGCTGATGGATTGCAACAAAGGGCGATAGTATACCGATTCAGTGGCCTCTGAATAAGCCCTGAATCGGTTGCAGTTAACACGATGGATGTCGGAGCTGTGCGCCAGCTCCGGAGGCAATCACAGAATCCCAAGCCCTTCGGCCAGGTTTTGCGCAGGTACGTAGCCCCTGACCATGTTACCGTCTTCGAGCAGAATGGCCGGCGTGCCAGTGACCCCTACCTGACCACCCAGGCGGTACTGCTCCTCGACCGGGTTATCACAGGTTTTCTGGGCCACAGACTTGCCAGCCTTGGCGGCATCCATCGCTTCCCGCTGATCATCAGCACACCATACCGACACATACTTTCTGAAGGACGGCGTTCCGGGGCCCGAGCGAGGGAACGCGTAATAGTTCACAGTGATCCCGTATTCGTTTAACTGAGGCACCTCATCATGCATTTTCCGACAATAAGGGCAATCGATATCGGTAAACACATTAATCACCGCCTTTTGCTCACCCCTGGCCGGATAGGAAATCACACCCTTGCCGGAAAACGTGGCCATCTGCTCTTTACGCTGGCCGGCCCGCGACGCCTCTGACACATTGGCAATGCCATTATCTGTAATCTTCAAAAGATCACCGGTCAGCAGGTAAACACCATCCGCCGTGGTGTAAATGGTGTCGCCGTTATTGCTCTGCACTTCGAAAAGGCCGGCCGCTTCGGATTTCCGTACCGAAGTCACTTTCAAACCCGGCACCGCGTCCATCAGGCGCTTGGCAATTCGATCCTCGGTGTCGCCAGCATTCACTGCTGAAACCCCGGTCAGTGACATCACCAGACCCGCCACAACGGCCACAATATTCAGATTCATGGGTTTAACTTACCTTCTGTGTTTGTAATTTCGAAACCTTGTGATGCGACACCGCCACTCGGCAAAAGTTCATCCGGCTAACATACCAGATTAGCCCCGGGGATGGTGTGCCTGATGCAAATCCTGAAGCCGCTGGCGCGCTACATGGGTGTAGATCTGAGTTGTTGAAAGATCGGAATGCCCCAGCAACATCTGCACCACCCTAAGATCCGCCCCGTGATTAAGCAGATGTGTGGCAAAGGCATGGCGCAGGGTATGTGGTGAAATGTGCTTACGGATCCCGGCACGAACCGAATAATGCTTGATTCGGTGCCAGAAGGTCTGGCGCGTCATGGCAGTGGCCCGATTACCAGGAAACAGGGCGTTACTGCTTTTGCCCTTCAGGAGTTCACCGCGAGCCTCTTTCATATAGCGAACCAACCAGTCGACGGCTTCCTCGCCCAGCGGCACGAGACGTTCTTTACCTCCCTTGCCACTGATTCGGACAACCCCTTGGCGCAGATTAACCTGATCAACGGCCAACCCTGTCAACTCCGACACCCGAAGTCCGCAACCATAGAGAATCTCAAGCATGGCCCGATCCCGCAGCTCAATCGGCTCCTCTGGATCCGGCTCAGTGAGCAAGGCGTCCACGTCATCCTCTGTCAGGGTATCCGGCAGACGCCGGGGCAAACGCGGGCTGTCAATTCTCAGAGTCGGATCTTCGGCAATCAAACCTTCACGCAGCAGGAAACGGTAAAAACGACGAATACCAGACAACCGCCTGGCAGCAGTACTGGTTTTGAGACCGTCCGCCAACCCCCTCGACATCCAGGCCAGTAGATCGGTACGCCGGGCAGCACGCAGGGTTGGCGAACCGGGCTGGGCCTGCAACCAATCGGCCAGCCTGAACAAGTCACTGGCATAGGCTTGACGGGTTTTCTCACCCAGACCATCCTCTAACCAGATGGCATCGGAAAACCGGGTTATCAACTGCTCATCGTCTGGCCGGGGCAAGGCTATACCTCTTCACTCGCTGCCTGTCGGCATTACAGCATAAAAAAAGCAGCCCCTCGAGGCTGCTTTTTTTTGCAACTGAATGGCCAGAGGCCTGAATCAGTTAAGCTTTTCCTTGATGCGAGCTGCCTTACCAGACAGGTCGCGCAGGTAGTAAAGCTTGGCCTGACGCACGTCACCACGACGCTTCACACTCACGCTGTCGATCAGCTTGGAGAAGGTCTGGAAAGTACGCTCAACGCCCACGCCGTAAGAAATCTTACGAACAGTGAAGGAAGAGTTCATGCCACGGTTGCGCTTGCCGATAACCACACCTTCAAACGCCTGCAGACGCTCACGGTTACCTTCAGTTACGCGAACCTGAACAACCACGGTGTCACCCGGCGCGAACGCAGGGATTTCCTTGGTCATCTGTTCTGCTTCAAGTTGACTGATGATGTTGTTCTTGCCGCTCATCGTAATGCTCCTGATACCCAATCTTTCAATGCCCTGATGACTCAGAGACACCCGGTTCGTTCAAAATTTCTTCCAGAAGCTGACGCTCTTCTTCCGTAAGCACCCGCTTTTCCAGCAGGTCGGGGCGTCGCTCCCGGGTTCGCCTCAACGATTCTTTCAATCGCCAACGCCGGATCTGTTCATGGTGACCGCCCAAAAGAACTTCCGGCACCGCCTGACCTTCGTAAACCTCGGGCCGGGTATAGTGCGGACAATCCAGCAAACCATCAGCAAAGGAATCCTGCTCCGCTGACTGCGCATGACCCAGCGCTCCGGGGATGAGGCGTGTTACCGCATCAATCACAGCCATCGCCGCCAGTTCGCCACCGGAGAGTACAAAATCCCCCAGTGACACTTCCCGGTCGACTTCCGCCGATATCAGGCGCTCATCAACGCCTTCATAGCGACCGGCAACGAGAATCAGCTGCTGTTCGGCGGCCAGAGATTCAACCACCGACTGATCCAGCCTTTCGCCCTGGGGCGAAAGGTAGACCACACAGGCCTTGCCGGGTGCCGATGCCCTGGCCTCATGAATTGCGTCCCGGAGGGGCTGAATTTTCATCAGCATTCCCGGGCCGCCACCATAGGGCCGGTCATCCACCGTGCGGTGCCGATCGTGGGTATAGTCCCGGGGATTCCAGCAGTTGAAGGTCAGTAACCCTTCACGAACTGCCCTGCCGGTAATACCGTAATCCGTCACCGCAGAAAACATATCCGGGAACAGACTGACCGCGCCAATCCACACCCGTCAGAACTCCGGATCCCAGTCGACCACCATGCGCGAGTTGTCCAGATCCACCCCGTGAACCACCTGATCAGGCAGATAGGGGATAAGCCGTTCGCGCTGGTCAATGGAGCTCGCCGTTGCGCGCACCACCAGGACATCGTTGGAGCCTGTTTCCAGCAGGTGATGCACCTTACCCAGGCACTCACCTTCAACCGTGAACACTTCAAGCCCCTCCAGCTGGTGCCAGTAGAATTCCCCTTCAGGCAATTCCGGCAACTGCTCGGTTGGAACCCGGATCTCGGCACCGCCATAGGAGCGAGCCAGCTCACGGTCATCAATACCTTTAAGCCTGACAACGATCCCCTGCCCCTGGCGGCGACCCTCCTCAAGCTTTACCGGGATACGCTTACCGTCAAGAACCAGAGTCCAGTCACGATAAGTGAGTATCCCTTCCCGGGGCTCAGTGTAAGAGAAGACTTTAAGCCAACCCTTGACCCCGAACACCGAGGTGATCTGGCCGATCACAGTTTCCTGTGGATGCTGTGTCATGCCTGTCAAACCCCGGTCTTTACGTGCAATTAACCAGCAGTTTTGAGCAGCTGGGCAACGCGATCACTTGCCTGGGCGCCCTGGCCCAGCCAGAAATCAACGCGCTCACGATTTACACGCAGGCGCTCTTCCTGGCCGCGGGCAACCGGGTTAAAGAAACCAACACGCTCAATGAAACGGCCGTCACGGGAGTTACGGCTGTCAGTGACTGTCAGATGGTAGAACGGGCGCTTCTTGGAGCCGCCACGAGCCAAACGGATTGTTACCATTTCGACCAATATCCTGTTCTGTTGTACGAACTTTGTACGATTCTCACCATGCCGACTGGCGGCTGACGAGAAGACCCATACTCGAAAGGGGCGCTATTCTATGCCAAAAAAGCGCCAATGAAAACAGGGAAACGCTCGGTTTCCCCATTTTATATGTAAGGCTTTTTACATACGGCCGAACGGGGGCATGCCACCACCGCCGCCGGGCGGCATCATACCACCAAGACCGCGCATCATGTTGGCCATTCCGCCCTTCTTGCCAACTTTCTTCATCATCTTCTGCATCTGCTTGTGTTGCTTCAGCAGTCGATTCACATCCTGTATCTGAGTGCCGGAGCCAGCGGCAATGCGGCGCTTGCGGGAGTTGTTGATCACATCCGGGTACCGGCGCTCCTTAGGCGTCATGGAGCAGATAATGGCCTCCATCTGACCAACAGACTTGTCATTTACCTGCTGCTGCGCCATCTGAGCCATCTGCCCCATACCCGGCAACTTGTCCAGCAGGCCGCCAATGCCGCCCATATTCTTCATTTGCTGGAGCTGATCGCGGAAATCTTCCAGATCAAAGCCCTTACCTTTCTTGATCTTTTTGGTAAGTTTCTCGGCCTTCTGTTTATCCAGCTTGCGCTCTGCTTCCTCAATAAGGGAAAGCACATCCCCCATCCCCAGAATGCGGGACGCAACACGGTCTGGATAAAACGGCTCCAGGGCATCGGATTTCTCACCCACACCCAGGAACTTGATCGGCTTGCCGGTGATGTGACGCACAGACAGGGCCGCACCGCCGCGGGCATCGCCATCAGTTTTGGTCAGCACCACACCAGTCAGCGGCAGGGCATCATTGAACGCTTTGGCCGTATTGGCGGCATCCTGACCGGTCATGGCGTCAACCACGAACAGGGTTTCCACCGGGCTCACTGCCTTGTGCAGCCGCCCGATCTCGCCCATCATCTGCTCATCCACGTGCAGGCGGCCGGCGGTATCAAGAATCACCACATCGATATGCTTGCGGCGGGCCGCCTCAATCGCACCGTTCGCAATATCCACGGGATCCTGATCGGTGGTGCTGGGGAAAAACTCGACACCCACTTCACCGGCCAGGGTTTCCAACTGTCGGATGGCCGCCGGCCGGTAGATATCGGCACTGACCACCAGCACCGATTTTTTCTGACGCTCTTTAAGGAAGCGGGAGAGCTTGGCAACCGTCGTGGTTTTACCAGCACCCTGCAAGCCAGCCATCATGATCACCGCCGGCGGCCGGGTAGACAGGTTGAGGGATTCATTGCCCTCGCCCATCACACGCTCCAGCTCCTGCTGGACAACCTTTACAAACACCTGGCCCGGCGTAAGGCTGCGCTGGACTTCCTGACCAATAGCCCGCTGCCGGACACCTTCAATGAAATCCTTTACGACCGGCAGCGCGACGTCCGCTTCCAGCAGCGCCATACGAACTTCGCGAAGCGTGTCTTTGATGTTGTCGTCGGTCAGGCGTGCCTGGCCGGAGATCTTGCGCAAGCTACCGGATAGCCGGTCCTGGAGGTTCTCAAACATGATGCTCTTCCGTACCCCGGAGAAATTGTTCACACAAATCAAGAAGCCAGCCCGGGCTGCTTGATTCCTGTTGCATAATCGCGACATTATACCCAGACTACGGAGCCTCTGAACAACTCCGTGCCCGCTTTCATTACAAGGCAACACTCTAAGGATGTCATGGGAACGCTGATTCTCGCGGTTACCGCACTCTTTCTTTACAGCGTTGGAACCGCCCTGCAGGCTTTGCACTTCAGGGGGCGGGTGCAGAGTAATCTGGCCATTACCACCCTGATTGGCATCCTGGCACTGATTGGCCACGGTTTGCTGATCGCCCAGACAGTCCACATGGATGGCGGCTTTGATTTGAGCTTTTTCAAAAGCTCGGTGCTCATTTCCTGGCTGATCGTCTTTCTTCTATTGGGCCTGAATCTGACTAAACCAGTCGCCAGCTTGTTCCTCGGGGCCTATCCCATAGCGGCACTGACGATTGTAATGGCACTGATCACCCACACCCCATCCCGGCTGGTGCCGGATCAGAGCTACGGTATGCTGTCACATATTGCTCTGTCGGTGACTGCCTACAGCCTGTTCACCCTTGCAGCCATTCAGGCGGTACTGCTGTATTTCCAGAACCGGCAGCTCAAACACAACTACAACAGCCTGCTGATCCGCAACCTGCCACCGCTGCAAACCATGGAATCCCTGCTGTTTGAAATGGTCTGGGCGGGTGTTGTTCTTCTGGTTCTGGCCATTGTCACTGGTGCGGTCTTTATCGAAGACCTGTTTGCCCAGGACCTGGCACACAAAACGCTGTTCTCAATGCTCTCTCTTATGGTCTTTATAGGCCTGCTGGTGGGCCGCTACACCAAAGGCTGGCGGGGAATGACAGCCAGCCGCTGGACCTTGGCGGGGTGTGCCCTGTTGATGCTGGCATTTTACGGCAGCAAATTTGTGCTTGAATTGCTGTTCCAGAGAGGCGGCTGATCGCCCGAATCACTTGACACTGCAAACCCAGTCACCCTATTTTCCACTCTTGTCGTCAATATAAGGGCTTTTCTTTTGAACGAAACATCGCTGACGGCGCTGTTCATTCTTCTTGTCGGCCTGGTTATCCTTTCGGGCTTCTTCTCCAGCTCCGAGACGGGAATGATGTCCCTCAACCGGTACCGCCTGAAACACATGGCGAAAACCGGCCACAAAGGCGCCCGCCGTGCGCAAAAACTCCTGAACAGAACCGACCAGCTGATCGGCGTCATCCTGATCGGCAACAACTTCGTCAATATCTTTGCCTCAGCCATCGCCACGGTAATCGCCATCCGGATCTGGGGTGATGCCGGCATCGCTATCGCCACCGTACTGCTCACCATTGTCATCCTGATCTTTGCCGAGGTTACCCCGAAAACACTGGCCGCCCTGTTCCCGGAGAAAATAGCTTTTCCAGCCAGCTACGTGCTCAGGCCGCTACTGAAGATCCTCTACCCGCTGGTGTGGGCAGTTAACCTGTTCACCACAGGCATTCTGCGCCTGCTTGGCGTGTCGTCAGCCCAGGCCACCGAGGACCACCTGAGCCGGGAAGAACTCAGGACCGTTGTGAATGAGGCTGGCGCACTGATACCTGCCAAGCACAAAGACATGCTGGTTGGCATACTGGACCTGGAAAAAGTCACAGTGAACGACATCATGGTGCCCCGCAACGAAGTGGCGGGCATAGACCTTGAAGACGACACCGACACTATCCTGCGCCAGCTCAGAAGCAGCCAGCACACACGACTGCCAGTGTATAAAGGAGACATCAACAACATCCAGGGCATTCTGCATCTTCGAAGCGCAGCGAAATTGCTACAGGAGACGGAAATCAACAAAGCCATGCTGATGCAGCTAAGCCAGGAGCCCTATTTCATTCCGGAAAGCACACCTCTGAACACCCAACTTCTCAATTTCCAGAAAGGCCGTCGCCGCTTTGGCATCGTGGTGGACGAATACGGAGAGGTCCTGGGACTGGCCACACTGGAAGACATACTCGAGGAGATTGTGGGCGAGTTCACCACTGACTACTCGGCCACCTCACAGGACATCATTCCGCAGGACAACGGCACCTATATCATCGACGGCGGCACAGCGGTCAGATCCATCAACAAAACCCTGGGCTGGAAACTGCCTACCGATGGCCCGAAGACCCTGAACGGATTGATCACCGAAAAGCTGGAAAACATTCCAGAAACCAACGTTTGCCTGAAAGTCGGCGGCCACCGTGTGGAAGTACTGCAAATCAAAGACAACGTGGTAAAAGCGGCAATTGTGCACCCCAAACGCCTCGGCAAACGGTCCCGGCCTGCCCTCGAACCTCGACCGGCTC
Organism: Marinobacter sp. MBR-99; assembly: GCF_040547575.1. Classification (NCBI taxonomy): domain Bacteria; kingdom Pseudomonadati; phylum Pseudomonadota; class Gammaproteobacteria; order Pseudomonadales; family Marinobacteraceae; genus Marinobacter; species Marinobacter sp. MBR-99. The sequence continues at coordinate 80,392 of NZ_JBEPPY010000003.1, forward strand.
GATGAACCGGACACGGCCGATGAGGCCGGCTTTTTGAAAAGCGTCTCAGGTTAGCGTTTATTCATGTTAATCCGACCCAAAATGCGCTAAATTTAACCAATAATTCAGAATAGAAGAATAGCAAGCTCGGTCATGTATCCGGTTGAGGCGTAAACAGGAGTCGGCCATGAACAAGCAGTCCGGCATACATTACCTTCGCGAACACCGGGAAGCAGCTAGTTCCCGGCCGGTTCCAAAGGAGGTAACCCGTATTCGTGACACGGTTGTCGCGGGTCTGGGAGATTTGCTGCAAGGGGCTTTTGACGCTGTCGATGATTCACTCTTCGAACTGGCGAATAATGCCCGTAGTAATAACGAGCAAAATCGATACTTTGAAGCGATGCGGGAAATCCGCATAAAGCGCAAAGGGGTTGAACGGCATTTCCAGAACGCTGTTGCCCAATTCTTTGCCAACCCGCCCCACGCCGGACAACTGCAAACCCAGGACACCTCCCAACAGGCGAGTGCAGACACCCTGTCACTGGTCGGTAACGATGACCTGGAAGAGCAGGTTGCCCTGAATGCAATGATCACCAAGGCCAAAGCGCACTTCCAGGGCCCCCTGATTCAGCTGCAGGCAAGATTCACCGAAGTATACCCGGACGCCACAGAAGAAGTGCCTATTAATCCTATGGCACCGGAACACCTGTGCAGCGCGTTTACCGAGGCCATCCAGGCGCTGGAAATCCAGATTCGGGAGCGGCTGATCGTTCTGAAGCAGTTTGACCGCTACGTGGTGTCCAACCTGGGCATGCTGCTGGACGAAGCCAACCGGATACTGATCCAGGCCGGCGTCATCCCCAACTTCCGTTTCCATGGCAAGGCAGGCCAACAGCAAAAGGCCGCGGGTAAGCCAGCACAGGGCGATACAACCGGGTCCAAAGCCGATGACAACGCCGGTTACGAGCAACGGCCTGAAGATACCGCCCTGTTCGATCAGATTCGCCAGATGCTGGCACTGCAAAGGGCCCATTCAGGCATGCCACCGCGCAGCGCCGACCCCGCCTTGCGCGTGGTCGGAGGGCCGGAACTGGCAGATATGCTCAATACCCTGCCCAGCCACTTCAACCTTGAGGACAGCGGCGATCTGAGCACTGGCAAGCCGGTAGAAGTAGATTTGCGCCAGGTCGTTCAGCAATTGTTGGCAAGAGCGGAAGGCCAGGATGGGCGCAAACCGGCGCTGAATGAAGTCGACGAAGACCTGATCAACCTGGTCTCCATGCTGTTTGAGTTCATTCTGGATGACTACAATCTGTCCGCCCCGGTGCAAGTGCTCATCAGCAGACTACAAATTCCGATATTGAAAGTCGTCATCAAGGACAAAAGCTTCTTCAGCAAGGCCACCCATCCTGCCCGAAAATTGCTCAACTCCCTTGCCCGTGCCGGCATTGGCTGGAGTTCCAGCGACGAGAAAGCCAGAGACAAGCTCTACGGGCAGATTCACAACGTGGTACAACGAATCCTCAACGAGTTTGACGGCGATGTGACCCTGTTTGAAACCCTGAACCAGGAGTTTGAGCAGTTCCTTGAACGCGAAAACCGCAAAGCCTCTCTGGTGGAACAACGCACCCGGGAGTCCGAGCGGGGTCGCATCAAGTCCCAGAAAGCCCAGGAAGCGGTCGACCGGCTACTCAAGGAAAAAGTCTCCCGGTACCGTTTGCCTGAACCGGTGCACGACATCCTGATCAATGGCTGGAGCCGGGTCATGTTTTTGGCCTACCTGCGTGACGATACCGAGCACCGCTGGCACGAGACTGCCCGGGTGGTCGACGACCTGATCTGGTGCCTGCACCCCCACGAGGAAGATGAAGAGCGGGATCAGTGGGTACGGGTTGTTCCTGCCCTGCTCAAGACACTCCGGGCCGGCCTTGAAGAAGTGTCTTACAACGCCTCCCGCCTGGACCAGATGATGGGGCAGCTTAAGCACGAACTGGCGGAAGCCTTCCGCACCAATGCGGCCATCGAGGCACGCCAGGACAGCTCCGAAGAGTTGGAAGAGGCGCCCACCGTGCATCAGACAGCGGTTGAGCGCCAGCAGGAACTGGAAGATGCCGCGATTGCAGAGTATGTAGCGAAGCTGGATGACATTGAAATTGGCAACTGGGTCGAGTTCAAGCTGGTCAACGGCACCAGCTTCCGATGCAAACTGTCTGCGGTGATTGAAGAGGCGAATTGTTTCGTCTTTGTGAATCGCATGGGCCTGAAGGTGATCGAGAAAACGAGGGTGGAACTCGCTCACGAAATGCGACGGGGCCGCCTGACGCTTCTCGAGCAGGGAGCGCTGATTGACCGTGCCCTGAATGCCGTTGTAGGCAACCTGCGCAGCAAAACCGCCTGATAGCGATGCCGGAGTCAGGCCCTCGACCTCCGTCGATCCCGGCGTCCTATCGGCTGATTCTGGCCATATCCCTTGCCCTGACTGCACACACATTATTCTTGGCCGGGTTTCCCTCACCACTCAGGGAAGCCCGCGAGGTCAGTCACCGCCTGGTATTTACCCTCCAGTCCCCCGCCTCCGAAGCCAGTTCCGCTTCCAGCCCCAGCGATGCCGACCCACATCGCCTGAGGCATCCGGATTTTACTATTGAGGCACCAGAGCGAATCACCACCGATTCGGCAAACCAGCGAATTGCCAGGCCCGCCCCACAGCAAGCCACCCGGCGCAGCCCGGAGCCATCAGCCAGAACCGAGATCAGCCAGTACAGCGCGCCACAGCAATTGGCTAGCCCTGAATCGGCAGCCATCAAGCCGGCAACCTCCACCACAACAGACAAACCCGAGGCAATTCAGCGGATAACCCTGTCACCCTCAGAGCAAGATCCTTATCTGATACTGCTGGCGACCCATCTGGCGGAACAACTAGAGCGGCAACGGGTACCTGCAATCGCTGGTCTGCAGGAAACACTCACGATGGAACTGGAATTAAGACTGCTCGCCAACGGCGCGCTGACCCGGGCACGGGTTGTCGAGTCGACGGGTGTACAGGGGATTGATGAGGCAGCGTATCGGGCAGCGCTGGCTGCCAGCCCCTATCCGGAGCCAAAAGGAGAAGAGCGGGACCACTTCGAGGTGAAACTGGTGTTCACCCCGAAGCGCCGCTAACCGACAGATCAGGCTTCGGCTTGCTTGACGGCATCTTTAACCGCCTTGGCCAGCTCACCGCTTTCCGACATTTCCAGAACGATGTCACAACCACCCACCAGTTCACCACCGATGTAGAGCTGCGGATAGGTCGGCCAGCTTGAGTAGACTTTGAGGGCTTCGCGCAGCTCCTGATTGTCCAGAATGTTCACGAACGCAAACCGCTCACCGCACGCCATCAGAGCCTGGACGGTACGGGCGGAGAAACCGCACTGCGGTGCCTGCGGAGTGCCCTTCATATACAGAATGACCGGGTTCTCTTCGAGCTGGCTCTTGATGGTTTCGTTGATATCCATGAACTCATACCTCTGGTTGAAGTCAGGTTTACCGTCACACGGCATTTAACCGCTATTGTACACGGCTGGTGGATTAGCCACCAAACCGATGTGTTTGACCCGGAGCAACCACCCCGCGCCTGGCGTTGTTTTACGGGTTGTGAAGGGCTAGACTTGATGCCCTTTTCAGATGCTAACCGTACAGCAGTTTCCTTGAAACAGGGTCCTTTCATGGCGGCAAGACATTTTCTGACACTGAACGACATGACCACCAGTGAGCTGGAACAGCTCCTTGATCATGCATCCAGGCTTCGTAAAGAGTGGCATGCCGGGAAAACCCGGGATTCCCTGAAAAACCGGGTTTTGGCGATGATCTTTGAAAAGTCGTCCACTCGCACACGGGTTTCCTTTGAAGCGGGCATGACCCAACTCGGTGGCACCGCCATGTTTCTGTCGCCCCGGGACACCCAGCTTGGCCGGGGTGAGCCCATCGAGGACTCTGCCATCGTGATCTCCAGCATGGTGGATGCGGTGATGATCCGGACCTTTGCCCACGAAACCGTTGAGCGCTTCGCCTCGGCGTCCAGCAAGCCGGTAATCAATGCCTTGACCGACGAATTCCACCCGTGCCAACTGCTGGCCGACATGCAAACCTATCGTGAACATCGCGGCAGCATCCGCGGAGGCACCGTTGCCTGGATTGGGGATGGCAACAATATGTGCCACTCCTACATCAACGCGGCGGCCCAATTCGACTTTCACCTGAATGTCGCCTGCCCGGAAGGCTATGAACCTGACAGCAAGCTGCTGAACGCTCACAGTGATCGGGTAACCGTGGTTCGCAATCCGGAAGACGCTGCAAGGGGCGCCAACCTGCTGGTCACAGACGTTTGGGCCTCCATGGGCCAGGAAGACGAACAGAAAGCCCGCGAGAAGGCCTTCCGGGACTACCAGATCAACCCGGCACTGATGTCTGTGGCCGCCAAGGATGCCCTGTTCATGCACTGCCTGCCGGCACACCGTGGCGAGGAGATTTCCGCCGATATGATGGAGCACCCCGGTTCTGTGGTGTGGCATGAAGCGGAAAACCGTTTACACGCCCAGAAGGCCCTGCTCGAGTTCCTCATCCTTAATCGCCTGGACTGATCCATGCCTGAAACTATACTGCCACCAGCCGACAGGCTGCTGGAAGTCAACAATCTGTCCTGCGGCTATGGTGGCGACTCTGTCGTAAAAGACGTCAGCTTCGCCCTGAGCCATGGTGACATTGGTTGCCTGCTCGGCCCCAGCGGCTGCGGCAAAAGTACCATTCTCAGAGCCCTGGCCGGTTTCTTGCCTTTAAACAGCGGAGAAATCCAGCTTCAGTCTCAGGCAATCAGCCTCCCCGGGCGCACCCTGGCTCCCGAGAAGCGCCGTATCGGCATGGTATTTCAGGATTATGCACTTTTTCCCCACCTGACCATCGCCGATAATGTCGGGTTTGGCCTGAGGAACATGGACAAGGCCGAGCGCCGTCAGAAAGTCATGGAGCTGCTCAACCTGGTGCATCTGCAAGACCTGGCGAACAACTACCCCCACGAGCTGTCCGGCGGCCAGCAACAGCGGGTAGCCCTTGCCAGGGCGCTGGCGCCTGAGCCAACGCTTATTCTGTTGGATGAGCCATTCTCAAACCTGGATACCGACCTTCGTCGCCGGCTAAGCCTGGACGTGCGGGATATCCTGAAAACACTCGGCATCAGCGCTATTCTGGTCACCCACGACCAACAGGAAGCGTTCGCCATGTGTGATCAGGTGGCCGTCCTCAAAGACGGTACGCTGCAGCAGTGGGACGTGCCTTACAACCTGTACCACGAACCCGCCAATCGCTTCGTAGCCAGCTTTGTGGGCCAGGGTGGCTTCATTCCCGGCACTGCTCTGGGGCCCGACACCATTGAATCCGAACTGGGCGTGATCCACGGCAATCGGGCCTATAAATGGAAACCGGGCACACTGCTGGATGTTCTGATTCGCCCGGACGACATCGTCTACGACGAGCACTCAGACCTGAAGCCAAAAGTGGTGGAAAAAACCTTCGCAGGCACGTCAACCCTTTACCGGTTCCGGTGCTCGGAAGATACCGAATTCGAGGCCCTGTTCCGGAGCCACCTGGATTTCCACATGGGCGAACACGTGCCGGTGCGTGTCGAAGCCGATCACCTGATTGCCTTCGAGCGCACCAGTTAATAGAGCGGGTCAGTTGTTACAGACCCGCTCCACGGCATCCAGCCAGCCAGCATACAGCGATTCCCTGAGCGCCGGCTTCATATCCGGTCGAAATTGCCGCTCGCACTCCCACAGGTCGGAGATCTGGTCCAGACTCTCGAACACCCCGGTCTGCAATCCTGCCAGATACGCCGCCCCCAGCGCCGTGGTTTCTGTTACCCGGGGTCGGTCAACGGTCACGTTCAGAATGTCACATAGAAATTGCATTACCCAGTCATTAACCGCCATGCCGCCATCCACACGGATAGACTCAAGGCTTGCGCCGTCATTGCGGATTGCCCTCACCAGATCCTTGGTCTGGTAACACACTGATTGCAGCCCGGCGGTGACGATTTCAGCAATCCCCGTGTCACGGGTAAGGCCCAGAATGGCCCCCCTGGCATTTGGATCCCAGTGTGGCGCCCCCAGCCCGGTAAAAGCGGGCACCAGGTAAACCGGGTTATCCACGCCCACCGTCTCGGCGTGGCCTGCCGACTCGCTGGCATGGGTAATCAAGCGCAGACCATCTCTGAGCCATTGCATGGCGGCACCGGCAACAAAAATACTGCCCTCGATCGCATAGCACGGTTTGCCATTCAGCCGGTACGCCAGGGTGGTCAATAACCGGTTTTCCGAACGCAGGGCTTTATCACCGGTATTCAGCATCAGAAAGCAGCCCGTCCCATAGGTGCTCTTGGCCATACCAGGTTTGAAACAGGCCTGCCCGATCAGCGCGGCATGCTGATCACCGGCAATACCTGCCACCTTAACCGGTGCACCTAGCCACTCCTCACGGGTGTCCCCATACTCATCGGCGCAGTCCAGCACCTCTGGCAGCAACGCTTTCGGCACCCGAAACAACGCCAGCAGGTCATCATCCCAATCCTGGCTGTGGATATTGAACAGGGCTGTTCGCGATGCGTTGGTGGCATCTGTGTAATGGGACTGACCGTTGGTCAGGTTCCACAGCAACCAGGTGTCGATCGTACCGAACGCCAGCCTGCCGGCTTCAGCTCTCTCGCGCGCACCCTCTACATTATCCAGCAGCCAGGCAACTTTGGTGGCAGAAAAGTACGGATCAATCAGCAGGCCAGTACGCTCAACCACCATGGCCTCATGGCCATCCGACTTGAGTTTGGTACACAGGGACGCGGTACGGCGATCCTGCCAGACGATGGCGTGGTGGATGGGTTCGCCGGTTTCACGGTCCCATACAACCGTCGTTTCCCGTTGGTTGGTGATGCCGATACCCGCGAGGTCAGATGCCTGGATACCAGCTTTATCCAGAGCACTGCGACACACTGCCAGAGTGCTGTCCCAGATTTCCACAGGGTCATGCTCTACCCAGCCGTCGCGAGGGAAATACTGGTGAAACTCTTGCTGGGTAACCGCCACCTGTGCCCCCCTGGCATCGAAAACGATTGCCCGGGAACTGGTGGTACCCTGATCAATGGCAAGCAAATAGCGGGACATTAGGTTCTCCTTTTTTCGGAGAGTCTACCAGCCCGAACGCAATCCCGGTGTGAATAACCACTAGAGGCGGGAAATTTTGCATAAAAAAAGGGCCGGATAAATCCGGCCCTCAAATGACGAATGAAACAAGGAAAGTTCGTAAGAACTACAACCTCAAAAGTCATCCCTTACGCTGTCTATTCTCAGCCGGGGAGCCGCCCCATTCAGTAGTTATTCTGTAGAGCTTTGTTACATCAGGTGAGGTCATGAGCACTGGCTCACAAAATGGCATCGTCCGGCTTACGTCTTGGCCAGACCAGACTGAACCTTGCGCCACCAAGTTCGTCACTGCGCCCAACAAATGCCTGGCCACCATGCCAGTACAGAATGCGCCGTACAATGGACAACCCCAGGCCATAGCCACCGGAGGTTCGGGTGCGGCTGTCATCCAGCCGGGCAAAGGCCGTGAACACCTTCTCCCAATCCTGCTCGGGGATCCCCGGGCCATCATCTTCTACATCAACCCGGCAGTTATCCTCATCAAGATGGCAGTTCACCAGCACCCTTCCGGCGGCATAGCGTCCTGCGTTACCCACCAGGTTCTGGATAGCCCGGTGAATGTACCTCGGCTCCACATCCGACAGCGCCCAGCGCTCAGATTCTTCATCTATCCGACACTCAATCTGGATCTCCGGGCGGATCATCTGTTGTTCAGATACCACCTGCCGAACCAGGTCTGTTACCGAGTCCTCGCGCAAGCTGAAAACCGGCCCGCCCTGCTCCAGACGAGCATAGGTCAGTATTTCATCAATCAGCTCATCAAGCTCCTGGATATCACCGTCGATACCCTCAAGTTGTTTTTCCAGTACTTCCTGGCTACTTCCGGATTCGATCATCTGGACACCGAAGCGAATTCGGGCAACGGGAGTGCGCAGCTCATGGGAAACGGCATGAATCATTTCCCGCTGCACCTGAACCAGGCGCTGAATGTGCTCTGCCATACTGTTGAAAGAGCAGGCGAGCCGCGACACCAGTGTGCCATCCTCCGACTCCACTCTTGCCCCCATTTCACCGCGTCCAATACGCACTGCTACAGACTCCACCTTCCGGAGATGGCCATCAACAAACCGCATGGCCAGTAGCAGGGCTACCGCCAGCACTGAGCCCACCACAACGGCAAGCAATGCAATCATTGGCCAGGCCCAAGGATTGAATGGCTGCGGCATACGGACAACAACCAGATCGCCTTCCGACAGGCGCAGTAACACCTGGGCGTTTCTGGTGCCCTGCTCACTAAAGACCACCATGCCATTGTTGGTGATGTCGTCAAGGACATCCTGATCGGGCAGTACCTGCAGGTCCTGAATCGGCTCAACATCCACGCCTAACGCTTCCGCCAGTTGCCCGGCAACATCGGCTCGCTGCTCCGGGCTGACGGTTTCGAGGTGCCACCGGACCACCAGGGCAACCGCCTGGGCCATTTCCCGATATGGCTGTTCAAGGCGAAGGCTGACAACCTCCCCTTCAAACGAACGAACCAGATAGCGAAACCCAACATCCGTACGTTGCGCCACCACCTGCCCATACCCCAGCCGCTCGACGACCACCTTATCGAGATCAAATTGCTCCGGCGGACCAGAGCGCAGATCGAACAGAGAGGGCATCCAGTGATACTGCCTGGCGGGCGCGGGCGTCGCCGCCAGCCATCGCATCAAAGGGTCTGCAAAACGCTCATGCCAGAATTGATGACGAACGGAGTTGATTCCGCTAAACAGAAGAACACACATGAGGATGACCAGCGCGGTTACACCGGCCAGGCGAGCATAGACTGTCAGGAAAAATTTCAGGGACATGGGGCCTACCCTGGTAACACGGCCTGCCCGCCAGAGCGTGCAGGCCGCGGAAAAACGGTCAGGCTTCTTTTACGAACAGGTAGCCTTTACTGCGTACCGTTTTGATGCGACGGGGGTGAATGGGATCATCGCCGATTTTCGGCCTTATACGGGACACCCGAACATCGATCGAGCGGTCCTGGCCGTCATATTCGATACCGCGCAAGGCGGTAAAGATCTCTTCGCGGCTAAGCACCCGCCCCGCATTGCTGGCCAGCAGCCAAAGCAGGTCAAATTCTGCGCTGGTCAGATCAATGCTTTCTTCACTGAGCCAGGCCTCCCGCATAGATCGATCAACCACCAGGTCATTGAACTGCAGGCGCACAGGCTCCTCACCACCTTCCTCTGGCTTGCCGGCAGGTGCGGTTTCCACCCGCCGAAGCATCGCCCTGATGCGGGCCAGCAGAACCCTTGGCTGCACCGGCTTGCCGATGTAGTCATCCGCACCCATTTCCAGACCCAGTACCTGATCCAGGTCGTCGGTTCGGGCAGTGAGCATGATGATGGGGCCAGAATAGAAAGGCCTGACTCGACGGCAGATCGACAGCCCGTCTTCGCCCGGCAACATGAGGTCCAGAACAACAAGATCTGGCTGCTCATTACGGATTCGTTCAACTGCGGCACCACCGTGAGTTTCCAGGGAGACCGTCAGCCCGTTATTTTCGAGGTACTCACGGGTAAGGTCCGCAAGCCGTTCATCGTCCTCTACGATCAGGATTCGCCAACTCTCGTTTGTCTGTTCCACGCCATCCATCTCTGTTTTTTTATTCCGGTTTTTGGGGTCGTCCACCCGACAATACAGGCAACGTACCGTTACAGCAATTATACATGCTATTCAGAAATATACATGGAACGGTCATAGGGTTACAGCCTGTGACACAAATCCGGTTTGTGGACGTTGCCGGCCATTGTCATACAGACGTCACCGGCAGTTAACCTCACTGTCACAGGAGCTTCATAGCCTTGGCTTGTGATTGAAACAAGAGGCCAAGGCCATGACAGCACAAATCGCCCGCTCCCAGCCACGCCGGGGACGCCAGCTAAAAACCACCCTGACACGCTGCCCACAGCTCATCGAAACCGCCCAGCGCCTGCGCTACCGGGTCTTCTCCGAGGAGTATGGCAGTGATCTTGGCGCCGCCACGCCGGGTATAGACGCCGATGCCTATGATGCCCTGTGCGACCATCTGATTGTTACCGACGCCGGCACCGGTGAAGTGGTTGCAACCACTCGCATCCTGCACCAGAACGACGTGCCTTCGGTTGGCGGCTTCTACTCGTCAGGCGAGTTCGATCTGAGCAATCTGGGCAGCTTGCCGGGCACGCTTGCGGAACTGGGCAGAACCTGTGTGCATCCCGATTACCGCAATGGTGGCACCATCACCCTCCTGTGGGCAGCCCTGGCGGAATACCTGGATAGCCGGAACGTAGATTACCTGATTGGCTGCGCCAGTATCAGCATGGCCGATGGCGGCATGAAAGCCTGGCGGATAGCTCGGCACCTGCAGAATGAATACCTTGCCGCCCCGGCATTCCGGGCAACCCCGCGCCGGGCTCTGCCCCACCTGACCCGCGCCGAACACGAACAAAGCGATGACGTGCCAGCCCTGATTCGCGCCTACATGCGCCTTGGCGCCAGGGTGTGCGGAGAACCCTGCTGGGATCCGGACTTCCGCTGCGCGGACCTGCTGGTGGTTCTGGAGGTCAGCAAACTGACCGCCAGGTATAGTCGGCATTTCATGGGGCGCACTGCCTGAAGGCAAAGGAGCAGGAAATGGGGTGGATACGATTACTGATCCGGCTTACCGGGTTCCTGGTGTTTCTTGCGGGCACCTGCGCCCTGGCCATCACCCTGAAACTGGTCGACCTGTTCCGGCGACAACCGGTCGACCGGGCGCCCTGGGCCGCTTTCTGCTTCCGCCGGGCCTGCCAGTGCCTGGGGTTCCGCATTCAGGTGCATGGCCAGCCAACAGACGCTCATGCACTCTACGTTGCCAACCACATCAGTTGGTCTGATATTCCAATCCTGGGGTGCATAACGCCTCTGAAATTCCTGTCCAAGGCTGAGGTGGGCAACTGGCCAATTATCGGCTGGCTCGCCAGGCAAGCAGGCACCTTGTTCATCCAACGCGGAAGCGGCCAGGCCAGGCGAATAAAAACGGAGATAAGCCGGTGCCTGAACGCCGGGGAGTCCGTCCTGGTGTTTCCGGAGGGCACCACCAGCTCAGGTGTCGCGGTACTGCCAATCCACGGCTTTTTGTTGGCTGCAGCCAGCAACGCCAATACACCGATCCAGCCGATATCCATAGGTTACCGCAGAGCACATCGCCCGGATCCGATAGCTCCGTTCATTGGCGACGACAGCTTCCACACCCACCTGGCTCGGCTGCTCAGGCAACCGCCGACCCAGGTAGACGTAGTGATTCACCCAGCCATTGACCCGGCCCAGGTGGAATCGAGCAACGCGCTGACTGCGTTAATCCACCAGCAGATCAGCTCCGGGCTAAAGCAGATTCATTCTGGTGGATTCGAGACGGCATCCAGCGGCCTCAGAACAGCGGCCGCCCCTGGGCTACCTCGTCTTCCGTAGCCTCCCTGCGGCCGACAATCTCCAGATCAAAGTACAGGGTAAAGCCAGCCAGAGGATGATTGGCGTCCACTTTCACCAGATTGCCATCAATAGCTGCGACCTGTACCACTTGCGCCTGATCACCCGAGTTGGTCTGGAATTTCATACCAACCTGCAGGTTTTCCACTCCTTCAAACAGGGAGCGGGGCACCTTGCGAACCAGGTCCTCGCGATAGTCTCCGTAGGCCATGTCCGGGGGAATGGTCACTTCAAGACAATCCCCCACCCGGCGATCTTTCACGGCTTCCTGGATACCGGCAATGATTTCGGGGCTGCCGTACAGAAAGTGCAGTGGCTCACTGCCTTCCGAGGTATCCACCAGTTCACCCACTCGGTTCTTGAGCACGTAATGGACAGTGAATACTTCGGGCTTTACTTGCGGCTTATCGGCTTGCATCAGCTTGTTTTGGTTCCTGTATCTTTACGGGGTTCAAGTTTTTGCAGGCCATGGATAACCAGCTTCCGGTCCAGCTTTTCCCGGAATCCTGACGGCTTTTTCAACCCCATCCGGTCAATCAGGGCATCATAGCGTCCTTCTTCGTCATCTGCCTTCAGGGCCTGCCAGATGGTCGCCAGTTTACCACGGGGAGTGGCGGTTGCGGCTTTCAGCCCTTTAAGGGCTTTCCCTAACTTCAATTCCTCGTCGGTGAAATCCTTGCCAAACGGGAACGCCGGGAACCAGTCGCCCTCACCCCCGGCTTTCAGGGCCCGGGCAACGTTCTCAGGGGAATTCTGGCGCCAGTGTGCTGGCAGTTTGAAGTCCGACTTTACCTTTCCGGCTTTCTTGGCCTGGGCCAACAGTGACTCCTGGAACCGGGAATCGGCGATCCGTATCAGCCTCAGGAACACCTCTTCATCAGACTGCCCACGAAGGTCTGCGATACCATATTCGGTGATCACTATATCCCGCAGATGTCTCGGAATGGTGCAGTGAGCGTAGTTGAACACAATGTTCGAGACGGTCCTGCCACCGGATATCCGGGTAGCCCTCAGCGCCAGGATGGAGCGAGCCCCCGGCAACTCATGGGCCATGGCCACAAAGTTGTACTGGCCGCCGACACCACTCACTACGCGACCATCCGCCAGACCGTCGGAAACCGCTGCTCCGTTGAGGGTATACATCATGGCAGAGTTGATAAAACGGCCATGAACCCGTTGAGCAGCCTTGAGTTTCTGATCACCAAAACGGTGATCATACAGGTGGTTAATGAAATTCACGCTGGTCATACAGATCTTGTCGCGCTGCTCGTCTGACAACTCTCTCAGGGCCTGATAAAACTTCTCCGGACCAACATAGAAGCCGCCGTGCATGGCAATACCGCCAGCCAGCTTGTCACCCAGCGCCAGCGCCTCAAGCGCCTTTCGGGTATCGTCATTAGAAAGGTCCGCCTCAACCGATACTTCCTCATTGAGTCGAATCCGTCCACCCTTGAACTCAACATGGTCACGCAGCAACCCGTGCCGGACCAGCCAGTTCACATCCCGCGCCCGCAACGGCGAGTCGATCAGGCCTGCCTTATGTAATACATCGAGGGCTTCCAGGCTTGGAGTCTCGGTCAGTTCACCGCGATTGATCAGGGTCTGCAGTTCCGGATGGTCATAGACTTCTCGTTTGAGAATGCCCTCCTGCAGCAGATAGACAAAACCGTCCACCATCATTTCGCTGCATCCATACAGCCCCTGTTCAAAAGGTTCTGTTCCACCATACTCCTGCACCACCGGGAACTGATCCTTCACTTGCAAGTGATCGAACACGGCTTTCCAAGCGTCATTATGCTTGTGCCTGATAATGGCGCTGTGCACCAGGGCGGCGCCAAGAGACCCGATCCCCACCTGCAGGGTACCGCCATCTTTCAGCAAGCTACTGGCATAAAACCCGATCATATGGTCCGCCGGGCTGACCGCCATCTGGGGTGCGGAGAATAACGGATAGTCAGAGGCCCGGTGGGACAGGATCACGTCAAACTGGCTGGCGTCAACTTCGGCGTGATGACCGAACCACGGCAGGTGGTGATTCAGTTCCGCCACCATCGCTACCGGAGTGCCCGAAGCTTCCCGTTCCCGGAGCAGTGGCATGATGTCCAGCGACAAATCGGGATTACAACTGAAACTGAGTTGTCCCGGCTGACCATGATCTTCACCGGGTGACATCAACTGACCCAGCACATTAACCCCCTGAGCCATCAGGTCCCGGACAGCATGTGTATAGTTGGTAGAGACGTAGTTGCGCTGCTGGCTCTGATTATTAAGGTAACTGCCTGCCTTGAAGAAGAACTCCGAGACGGTGACGTTGTCTGGCAGCCGGTTCCGATTGACGTCTCTCGCGTATGTGAGCTCGGGAATGTTGCCGTATAGGCGCTTGGTAAACGGCCCGAGAAAACGCTTTTCCAGGGATGATGCGCCCTCGGGAGCCAGCAATGACAAAGCGGTGACAATGTGAAGCTGAATTTCCGGATCATCCTTGGCGCGCTGGTAGAGGGCATTTGCAAAGCGAACCGGCTTGCCAAGACCAAGAGGCAACCCCAGCGTAATCCGCTTGCCAACCCGTTCGATTACCCGGTCGACGCACGCGTTCGCGTCGTCATAATAGACTCCGTTCTGTTCTGCCATCACCAGCTCCCCACTGTTTGAGAATCGCAACGGGTTCGATGATCACACGACAGAATGAAGCTGACAATGCGTCAAGTCATGAGATTGGTTGATTAGAGGAAGTAGCTCGGGGAAAAAGCTAAAACGGGGGGGCTTTAAGGTAACTCAGAAACGCCAACGCAAATTAAGGGCCGCACCCTCGTTCAACAGGCCAATGCCGTGATCAGGCTGCGCGGGGTCAGATGCGTAGGTCTTCTGCTGGGCGCGGCGGCTCAATCCAATACTCAACAAACGCGAACCAATAGCGGCAAAGGCGTCCAGATGGTCGTCCTCGTAATCTCCGGACATCCACTCCTGAAGCTCGTAGATTTCCTCGGCCGATACCATGTCATCACGCTCAGCCATCATACGATCGGCCAGAATAGGCTCAGCGGCTTCTGCGCGGACAACGAACGCGACGAAGTTGAGAGCCAGCAGGGCGACAAACAGACGAATGATCATGATAACAATACACACCCAGAAAAATGATTTCGGAACATTGATGCTTCAGTACTAAAGTCTAATGATTGCCACCGAAAATGGTGTGACTTTGCACACAAATGCGCCAGCCGTTCGACGCAAACTGGTTATTTTTTTGTCAACAAATGATCACTTGTATTGCAATCTGTAACTGCCCTGCCCAAAGCCAATGAAACAGGGCGACACCTCTGGCGGTTGGCTCTTCAGGGACAGGGGTAGGTGAACTCGTCGTGAATAGCCTCTACGGCCGCCACCAGGTCAGGGCTGAGCCGGATATCCGCAGACCCGATATTTTCCTTCAGCTGATCCATGGTGGTTGCGCCGATAATATTGCTGGTTACAAACTCCCGGCTATTCACCCAGGCCAACGCCAGCTGCGCCGGGGTCAACCCATGGTGATGAGCCAGTTCCACGTAGGCACGAGTAGCATCAGCCGCCCTTTCCCCGGTGTATCGGCTGAAACGTTCGTAAAGCGTCAAGCGGGCCTTCTCCGGCCATTTGCCCCCCAGATACTTACCGGTCAGCATGCCGAATGCAAGGGGTGAATAGGCCAATAATCCGGTGCCTTCCCGGTGGGCAAACTCCGCCAGGCCAAGCTCAAACGACCGGTTGAGCAGACTGTAAGGATTCTGGATGGAAACCACCCTAGGCCACTGCTTCTCGCGGGCCAGGCGAAGATATTCCATGGTCCCCCAGGGCGTTTCGTTGGACAAGCCAACGTGGCGAACCTTGCCCTCCTTGACCAGCTCATTAAGGGCACCCAGGGTTTCCTCAATGGGTGTCGAGGTTTCATCCGGGTTACGCTGATACCCCAGCTTGCCAAAGAAGTTTGCGCTGCGGTCTGGCCAGTGCACCTGATAAAGGTCGATGTAATCGGTTTGCAGACGCTTCAGGCTGTTTTCACAGGCCTCCCGAATATGCTCCCGAGTCAGTCTCGGGCCGCCGCGCAGGTAACTCAAACCATTGCCTGGCCCGGCCACCTTGGTGGCGATGACCAGATCGTCCCGGCGTCCCCGGCGAGCAAGCCAGTTGCCCAGGTAGCTTTCAGTCAAACCCTGGGTCTCCGCCCGTGGCGGCACTGGATACATCTCGGCCACGTCAATGAAGTTGATACCAGCTCCAGTGGCATAATCCAGTTGTTCAAACGCTTCCTGCTCGGTGTTCTGCTCTCCCCAGGTCATGGTTCCCAGGCAGATCAGACTGACGTCAATGTCGGTTTGTCCAAGTTTTCGCGTTTGCATGAGTTCTCCTCGTGCACATAGAAGACGTAAAGGGAATGTCACAAAGTTGTCGCATGGCTGTCATGCCGGATTTCCATAGTAGAAGCATGACAGTGACATTTTCAGGACGCATCGTGACCAACCCCAGGCTGACTGACCGGCGCCCGCAACACATTACCATTGTTTCGGAGACGTTTCCGCCGGAAATCAACGGCGTGGCCAACACCCTGAAGCATCTGTGCCAGGGGCTGATGCAGCGCGGACACAAGATCACCGTTGTGCGGCCCAAGCAGGCCCATGAACAGAAAGGGTTGTTTGAAAGCACGGGCGATGGTCTCTTCACCCGTGAACTGCTGGTCACCGGCCTGCCCCTGCCCGGATACAGCGACCTGCAGTTCGGCATATCGCGCCAGGCCAGCCTGAAAAGGCTATGGCAAAGCCAACGCCCAGACGCCATCTACGTTGCCACTCAGGGCCCGCTGGGGGTCGCGGCGGTATCCGCCGCCCGAAGTCTTGGCATCCCGGTGTCGTCCGGCTTTCACACCAATTTCCACAGCTACTCCCGTTACTACGGTGCCGGGGGCCTGGAACGACTGCTCTGCGCCTATGGCCGCTGGTTCCATAACCGAACCGCCATCACCCTGGTGCCAACCCGCAAAATGCAAACGGTTACACAAGCCATGGGTATCCACCCGACCGGCCTGTGGAGCCGCGGTGTGGACTGTCATCGCTTTACTCCCCACAAACGTGACCATGACCTGCGCGCCCGCTGGGGGCTGACCAGCAGTGACCGGGCGGTACTCTACGTGGGCCGACTGGCCGCCGAGAAGAACCTGCGCATGGCGGTCGCCTGCTTTGAACGGATCCGTGGCCTCCACCCCAATGCCCGTTTCATTCTTGTGGGCGATGGCCCAATGCGTAAACAACTGGCGGAACGCCACCCGGAATACATTTTCTGCGGCACCCAGCGCGGAGAGGATCTGGCCAGGCACTACGCCTCGGGCGACCTGTTTCTGTTTCCAAGCAAAACCGACACCTTTGGCAACGTAGTCCTTGAGGCCATGGCCAGCGGGCTGGGCGTGATCGCCTTTGACGACGCCGCGGCCGCCGAGCACCTTCGCCATGAAGAGAACGGACTGAAGGCAGGGCTGGCGGAAGACGAAGCCTTTATCAACCACGCACTGCGACTGGCTGACCAGCCCACGCTTCTGAACCGGGTTCGCGCCCAGGCCCGCCTGGATGCGCTGGATCTTAGCTGGAACAGCCAGATTGAACAGTTTGAACACCTGGTACTCAACCAACCGGCACAGGCCCGATACCATGGCATTAGCAAACAAGGCATCTCGCTTCTTTGACCTGGCCGACCAGCGCGAGTATGCGCTGTGCCAGGCCATCAACCGTACAGTCAGGTTCCGGCCTGTACTGAGCTACTTCCGGGTCGTCAGCCGCCTTGGCGACGGCTGGTTCTGGTACGCACTGATCCTCGCCCTGCCTCTGCTGGCTCCGGAACAGGGGTTGGGGCTGGCGGTGCTGATGGCCTTTACCGGACTCACCTGCACCCTCACCTACAAAGGCCTGAAACACAAACTGATCCGGGAGCGCCCGTTTATCTCGTTTCCGGCCATTAACTGCGGCACCCCGCCGTTGGATCGCTACAGCTTCCCATCCGGGCACACCCTGCATGCGGCCTGTTTCCAGGCCATGCTATTCGTGGTTATGCCGGTGGCAGGCTGGTATGTGTTGCCCTTCACGCTTTCCGTAGCCGCCTCTCGGGTGGTCCTGGGCCTCCACTATCCGAGCGACGTCGCCGCCGGCGCCGTCATCGGCGCTGCCATGGGCTGGGGGTCGGTGGTGATGTTCGCTTGATGTTTTGAATTCCGGAAAGCTCAAGCCAAAAAGAAAAATCAGTCGAACAGCCTCAGCTGGGTAACCGGGGCTTCATCGTTGCGAAAACGCACGCCTACACCCAACAAACGAACCGGGCGATCCTCGCGGGTGACCAACTCATCCAGCAAGGGCTGGTAATCGGCAACCTCGGGTTCGGCCACTGAGTCCCGTACCCGCTCCAGGGTATGGGTTGAAAAATCACTGTAGCGGATTTTCACAAACAGCTTGTGGATGGGCTTCTGCCGCCCCTTCCTGGCCAGTCTCAGATTGAGATCCGCCACCAGGGCGGGCATCACGGTTTCACAGGCGGTCTTATCCGGCAGATCCTGGGAAAACGTCCGCTCCACGCTGACCGATTTCGCCACCCGCGAGACAATCACCGGCCGCTCATCCCGGCCCGCAGCCATTTCAGATAACCGGTAGCCCTGCTTGCCGAATTTCTCAATCAGGGTGTCCACCCCCAGCAACTGCATGTCACCGCAGGTTTTCACGCCCATTGAATGCAGTTTGGCGGCCGTCACCTGTCCCACACCGAACAGCTTTTCCACCGGCAGGGATTCGACAAACTCCGGCACCTGCTCCGGCGTGATCACAAACAGGCCATCGGGCTTGCGCCAGTCACTGGCAATCTTGGCCAGAAACTTGTTCGGGGCCACGCCGGCGGAGATGGTAATACCCACTTCCTGCCGGACCCGCTCGCGCAAATGCCGGGCCATCAGGGTGGCGCTGCCCCGGTGTTCCGTTATGTCAGACACATCCAGAAAGGCTTCATCCAGTGAGAGGGGCTCAACCAGATCGGTCATTTCCCGGAGAATGGCCATTACTTGCTGAGACACCGCCCGATATCGCGCCATATCCGGTGGCACGGTCACCAGCCCCGGGCAGAGCCTGCGGGCTTCACTGCCGGGCATGGCCGAGCGCACACCAAAGGCCCTTGCCCGGTAGTTGCACGTCGTCACCACGCCCCGGCCTCCGGCGCCCCCAACCGCAAGGGGCACGTCCCTCAGCGTTGGGTCGTCGCGCATCTCGACCGCCGCATAGAAGCAGTCGCAATCCACATGAATGATCTTGCGCTGGGGCATGGTCCGTGGGCTCGCGTAAACAATCTGTACATTTATACAGCCTTGTATCTTAAGCTAACATGCAGAGAATGTCAGGAACCCGAACATCAAACCGGAACGTCATCTGCGAGGCCCCATGACCAACCCCATACCCGAGTCTGACCGCACTGAGATCGAAGCCGCTGCTTTCAGGCGCCTGGTGGAGCATTTACGCCAGAATACCGACGTGCAGAACATTGACCTGATGAACCTGGCGGGCTTCTGCCGCAACTGCCTGTCCAAATGGTACCGGGCAGAAGCACAGGAAAGAGGCTTTGAGCTATCCGATCCGGACGCCCGGGAAGAAATCTACGGCATGCCCTATGAGCAGTGGAAAGAAAAATATCAGATTGGTCCGAAGCAGGATCACAAATAATGAATATCAATGAGGCAGTGCGCATCCACCTGGCTTCTCTCGACGCGGGCCACGCCAATTTTGATGATACCCTGGCGCTGATCGACCAGTATTTCGAATTTCAGCCCACGGGCTTCAACAATGGCCCCCTGAGAAATGAAGCCGGCGAAAATGCCGGTTCCTGCCGGGTCTTCGCACTGGGCCAGTACTGCAACCTGAACGAGGCGGATACCCTGAACCTGTTTGCCCAACACTATCAGCAGGTACTGGGCGACCCAGCAGGCGAAAGCCATGGCAACATCCGCCAGTTCATCAGCACAGGCTGGTCTGGCATCCGGTTTGATCAGCAGCCACTGCGAGCCCGCAACGAACCCAACCAGTAAGCCACCAGGGAAGACACTGATTCATGAGCGATACCGCCGCCTCCGGGCTAAAACAGAGTTTCCAGCTGAAAAGTGCCTCTGTTTCGCTGACAGCCCTGGAACTTTATTACTTCGACAACGACGATTTCGAAGCCAATCTCCGGGACAAGATCAGCCAGGCTCCGGGATTTTTCAAAGATATCCCCCTGGTGATCAGCCTGGAGAAATACGAGGGGCTGGACAGTGAGCTGGACTTCTTCAAGATGATCGGCACCTGCCGCCGCCATAACATCCATGTGATCGGCGTTCGGGCCGGCAACGACGATCAGCGCCGCCTGGCGCGCGGGGCCTCACTGGCGCTGTTTCCCGGCAGCAGCCCGCGCGACCAGGCACCGGCCCGGACAAAGCCTGATGAGGCATCCAGTCCGGAAGCCGAGACCTCCAGCCCCGCTGACGTTCCCACCAGCGAACCGGCTGCGGCCAAGATCGTCAGCCAAACCGTTCGCTCGGGCCAGCAGGTCTATGCGCCGGAAGGGGACCTGATCATCCTGGCCCCGGTTCAGGCCGGTGCCGAAGTGCTCGCCGCAGGCAATATCCACGTGTACGGACCACTCAGGGGGCGGGCGTTGGCAGGCATCCATGGGGCTGAAACCGCCCGGGTATTCTGCCAGTCACTTGAAGCAGAGCTTGTGTCCATCGCCGGACACTATAAAATCTCCGAAGATCTTCAGGACAATGGCTGGAAAAGCGCTGTGCAGATCCAGCTCAGGGACGACCTGCTGGTGGTGACGCCACTGGACAAGGCCTGATGTTGTGACAGCCAATAACAACGTTGAAGACATGACGAATCCACTGCGAAACAGGAACTGAACCTTGGCTAGAATCATTGTCGTTACCTCAGGAAAGGGCGGCGTTGGCAAAACCACCACCAGCGCCTCAATCAGTACCGGCCTTGCCAAGCGCGGCCACAAGACCGTCGTAATCGACTTCGATGTGGGCCTGCGCAACCTTGATCTGATCATGAATTGTGAGCGCCGCGTGGTGTATGACTTCGTCAACGTGATCCAGGGCGAAGCCACACTTAATCAGGCGCTGATCAAAGACAAACGGGTAGACACGCTGTTTATTCTGCCCGCCTCCCAGACCCGTGAAAAAGAAGCACTGACCAAAGACGGTGTGGAAAAGGTCATCAACGAACTGTCGGAAACCTTCGATTACATCGTCTGCGATTCCCCGGCAGGCATTGAACACGGCGCTCTGATGGCCCTGTACTATGCCGATGAGGCCATTGTGGTCACCAACCCCGAAGTCTCCTCTGTGCGGGATTCCGATCGCATTCTGGGCATCCTCCAGAGCAAGTCGCGGCGCGCCGAGATGGGCCAGGACCCGGTCAAGGAACACCTGCTGCTGACCCGCTACAACCCGGACAGGGTAGAACGCGGCGAGATGCTGTCGGTGACCGATGTCGAAGAGATTCTGGCGATACCGCTGTTGGGCGTAATCCCGGAGAGCCAGGTGGTACTGAACGCCTCCAACCAGGGCCTGCCGGTGATTCTGGAAGACCAGAGCGATGCCGGCCAGGCCTATGACGACGCCGTTGCCCGGCTTCTGGGAGAGGAGCGCGAACACCGCTTCATGACCTCTCAGAAAAAAGGTTTCTTCTCACGGATGTTCAAAGGGGGCTAAGGGATGAGTTTTCTGGATTATTTCCGAAGCAAGAAGACCAATACTGCGAGCGTTGCTAAGGAACGGTTGCAGATTATCGTGGCCCACGAACGGGGCCAGCGCGACATGCCGGATTACCTGCCACAGCTCCAGAAGGAGCTGCTGGACGTGATTCGCAAGTATGTGCAGATCAGTGACGATATGGTTCAGGTAGACGTAGACCGTAACGAAAGTTGCTCGGTACTGGAACTGAACGTCACCCTGCCGGAAAAATAATCGCTACGCCCGCCTTACCAGCGGGCATAGTGGTCTTCCATCAGTCCCCGCAGCCCGTCTACGGGGACTGACTGGCCCGCCTCATCTCTGACCGTGCCCCGGAACGTACCCACAAACTGCCGGAAATTGGAGGCAAGCACGCCAGCGTTCAGGCGTTCCTTGCGCATGCCTGCAGGCACAAAGCTCAGGTCCACCAGGCCATCCTCGGTGGTAACCCGCCAATCGGCACCCGGCCGATACCGGTCAAACTCGAAGCGGGCGGCGCCCAGCTTCACACACCGGCCATCCAGCCACAGGGCATTTTCAGTCATCCCGGTTTCATTCACACCGGCCGCCAGATTAAGCCCCACAGACACCCGCCGCTCCGTTACCCCGGCAAGACAGGCCCAATTCCAGGCAGTTTCCCGGCGCATAAAGCCACAACTCCAGTCGATGGAGCCACGGGTTTGCTCATCACAGCGCCACACCTGCTGGCCCCAACGCACCTCTCCCTCAACCGGCACACCGGCCGATTTACGGGTAAAAACCCAGCCATTGTAGCCTGCCGGGCAAACCAGCCTCAGGGGTTGTTCGGTGTCTTGCAACTCCAGGTCCACCTGAATGTTACCCGGGGCCGTTACCCGGATGTTGCGGCCTCCGGTAGCCGGCTCGATGGCCATCGACACCTCGCCTTTGCGGAACCGGGCATGACCATGTTCGGGATAGGGTTCAATATCGGTGTGCCGGGCCAGCGGCTGCATGAACGACTGCTCAAACATTTGGCCACTTTCAAAATCAAACAGATAGAAAAAACCGTTGCCCACCAGTTTCAGGTCCACAATTGCCATGCCGAACACCCAGCCCGGCGCCATGGCGCTGACAAACTGGAACTGGTTGAACCGCCAGCGCCGGGCCAACCGGGACCGGGGCCGGTCCATGACCGTCCGCAGGTCGTAGTCCATGTAGTTAATCGTCTCAACCGGGTGTTCCAGCACTCCCGGTGCAATTCTGCCCTTGGCGTCAATCAGGTTTTTTTTGTTCATATTTGTCGTCAGATCAGGCCATTCATAAGTTGAAGCGCAACAGTACGCTACCTGGTTCACAATCCCTAATTCCTGCCGAAAAGCAATAAGCGGCTCCATGGTAAGCTCGGCACACCTTCATCACGGAAGTGTAGATTATGACAATAACCAGAGCCCATGGCTTCAAGGGCATGATGGCGGGCGCACTGTCTACCCTCATGTTTCTGACCTTGCCCAGCCTGGCCAGTGACCACCCGCCTCTACCGCCGGAGGATGCCGTGGAGTGGACCCTGCGCAAGGAAGTCGACAACATTCGCATTTACACCATGGACCAGAGCGATTCCGGGTTTCAGGCCTTCAAGGCCGTGGCTGATCTGGACGTTCCCCTGGAAAACCTCATGGCAGTGATGATCAACCCGGAATCCTGCAAAGAGTGGGTCCATAACTGCACAGAATCCTACGCCTTTGGCCAGGGCGAGTTCCACGATCGATACGCTTACTCCGTTAACGACATGCCCTGGCCGGTGACCGACCGGGATTACGTGCTGCGTATACGCACCCGTGGCAACGCCGACACCGGCGAAGTGGTGATGGACCTGAATGCCGTGCCGGGTATGCGGGCGGAATTCAATAGCCGGGTTCGGGTTGATCGCTCAGACACCCTGTACCGTTTCACCCCTAACGGCGATAAAACCCATATGGTCTGGGTGCAACACACCGAACCCAACGGAGCACTCCCGGGTTGGCTGGTGAATAACCTGCTGGTCGACATCCCAGTGAAGTCCCTGCAAGCGCTGGAGGCCGTGGCCAAAGAAGACAAGTATCAAGGCTACCAACTTGAATGGGGTGAAAACGGCAATCTTCAGGCGGTCATCCCCGCTGACCGTTAACCAACCGATGCCAGGGGTTGAACAACACAATGATACAGGGGTGACGGACAGCCAAGGAACGGCTAAGCTTCATCAAAAGGACTGCAAATGGAAGAAGCCCACCAATGAGCGTTCTCGCCCATGAGATCATGACCCCAACCGTCAAAGCCGTACCACACCACTGGACCATGGACCGGCTGGCGCGTTTTCTGACGGACAACGAAATCACCGGTAGCCCGGTAACAGACGACAACGGCGATATTATCGGCATCGCGACGCTCAAGGACATCACCGAATTCCGTTGGAATGCGACTCGCTCCGAGGGCCAGCCCAGCCTGACCCCGGAAGAGCAGGAGGAAGCCCGTCGACTACGCATGGTCATCTTCGAGGAAATGGGCAAGGTGCCTGTTGAAGTGCGAGATATCATGACCCCCATCGTACTTTCGGTTGACGAAGATACCCCGGTGCGAGACATTGCCAATATCATGATGCGCGAACACCTGCACCGTATTTTTGTCACCAGGGACTCAAAAATTACCGGTATCATAACCACTTACGATATGCTGAAGCTGATTTCCCAGAAGGAACTGACGCAACGCTGCGCCGAGAACGACTGAGCCACCAGAGAGGTAGCCCTACCTATGCCAAGAGCACCGCAAGCTCGCCGAAAAATGTACGTCCTCGACACCAACGTCCTGATTCACGACCCGAACGCCCTCCTGAATTTTGAAGAACACGACGTCATCATTCCGATGACGGTTCTCGAAGAACTCGACAGCCTCAAGTCCGGCAAACAGACCGTCGCCGCCGATTGCCGCCAGGCCATTCGCAACATCGACAAATTGTTGGGCGATGCCAGCCCGAAAGTGATTGAAAAAGGTGTGCCGATTGTTCGCGGCAAAAAGGCGGAGCCTTTGGGCACCCTGTCGATCATCATGAGTACCGAGGGCATCGGCAATCATTCCCTGCCGGAACACCTGAACGACAACAAGATCATCAATACCCTGGCCGCCCTGCAGGCCCGGCACAAATCCCGTGACATTATCCTGGTCAGCAAAGACATCAACATGCGCCTGAAAGCCCGGGGCTTTGGTGTGGAAGCCCAGGATTACCACAACGACCAGTTGCTGGATGACATCGATCTGTTACCGAAAGGCTACAAGGAGTTCCAGAACTCCTTCTGGGATAACATCGCCAAGGTAGAAACGGTACAGCGTGAAGGGGTCACCGAACACCTGCTCAAACGTGAGGGCGAACTGGCCAGACTGAACATCAACGAGTTCGTGATTGATGAACACGGTTTTGTCGGCCAGGTGGTGGACATCTCCGACGACCAGCTGGTGATCAAAGACCTGCACCAGCACGACCTGATGAACGAGGAAGTCTGGGGGCTGGTGCCACGGGATATCTACCAGGCCATGGCCCTGCACCTGCTTCTGGACCCGGACATCCACCTGGTTAACCTGACCGGCTCCGCCGGCTCCGGCAAAACCATCCTGGCCCTGGCCGCCTGCATTGAAATGACCGTGGCCAGCAAGCTTTACAAGCGGATCATCGCCACCCGGTCTACCCAGGGGCTGGACGAAGACATCGGCTTTCTGCCTGGCACCGAGGCGGAGAAAATGGAGCCCTGGCTGGGCGCCATCGTGGACAATCTGGAAGCCCTGCACGAAGACGATGAGAACATGACCGCCAGCGTCGACTACATCCTCAGCAAAGTGCCGCTGCACTTCAAATCCATGAACTACATCCGCGGCCGCAGCTTCCAGCACAGCCTGATCATTATTGACGAGTCCCAGAACCTGACCCCGCACCAGATCAAAACCATCATCACCCGTGCCGGTAACGGCTCCAAGGTGATTTGCCTGGGCAACCTGGCGCAGATCGATACGCCTTACCTCAGCCCGCTAAGCTCCGGCCTGACCTACATGACCGAGCGCTTCAAGGGCTTCCGCCACGGAGGCCACATTCACCTGCAAGGTGTACCGAGGTCGGTGCTGGCGGAGTTCGCCGAAGCCAACCTCTAACGCCATCGCCGGCTCCGCCTGCCGGCCAATTCTGACACTTGTCGCAGAGGGCCTTTTGGCCCTCTCGCCATTTTTGGCCGGCAGACTGGCCATCGTGCCGCCCCTCTTTCCGCCTTATCGTGAACTCTGTCACATTTCGACACCTGTCGTTACAACAACTCACAATAAGGCAAACCGATGAACCATCTAACCAAGTTCGCTATCACCAGCTTGAGCGCTGCCCTTCTGGCTGCCTGTGGCGGCGGTGGCAACGACGCCGCCCCGGAAACCAACAACTCCGGTGTACAGGCCAGCACGCCACAAGCCAACCAACCGCAACCGACCGCCAGAGCCATCAGCCGCCCCATGCCAGCCAGCACCAGCGCGCTCGAGCCTGCCTCGTGTAATCAGGCAACCGACCTGGCTGGCGGCCGGAGCTACCGGGTACAAATGCCATCCCGCGTGGACGGTGCCGCCATCGTGTTCGAGGTATTCGAACCCTCATTGTTCGACTGCGATACCAAGCACCCGCTGATACTGCAGGGCCATGGTTTCAGTGGTTCACGCACCACAACCGCAGGCGATGACCCTCTGGCACCGATCAAGCCGCTGATAGACGCGGGCTATGCTGTGATCAGTATTGATCAGCGAGGCCATGGAGAAAGCGGCGGAACGGTTCGGGTAATGGACCCGGACTTTGAAGGCGAAGACCTGGTACAGATTGTCGATTGGGCCGAAACCCATCTGGATTACCTGAAATACCGGGACAACAATCTGCTGCTCGGCGGTGTTGGAGGCAGTTACGGTGGTGGTTTCCAGTATCTGCTCTACAACGTAGACCCGGATCAGCGCATGGACGCCATGGTGCCCCAGATCACCTGGCATGATCTTACCTACAGCCTGAACCAGGGCGGCGTCACCAAGAACTACTGGGCAGCGTTCCTGTCCCTGGCCGGTGATGCCGGCACCGGGGGCGCTATGGACCCGTTTATTCGAAGCACCCTGATCGATGGCATTGTCGGCAACCGGTTCCCGGAGGCCGCTCTGGACTTCTTCCACTACCACAGCCCCAGCTACTTCTCGGATAACGAGCGCGGGCTTGAGCTGTTCGACAGCGGTAACAGTCAGGAATACCTGCTTGACCCGATCACCGGCCGGCTGCCCATTACCAGCGATGGCCGCTATATCATCAAGACACCCCAGAGCACGCCCTACCCGGTGGATGTGCTGATGTTCCAGGGCCTGCGCGACAGCCTGTTCCCGTTTAACGAAGCCTATGAAAACTACCTGTCGATGAAGAAAGCCGGTGGCGATGTGAGGCTGCTGACCTACCCGTTCAGCCATCACTACCTGGCACCCAACGTGGGGCTGATTCAGGAAACCCTGGCCAGTTTTGATTTCTATTTGGGCGCAGTGCCCGAACTGCCTGCCGCCGGCCTGAACACCCTGGCCAGCTGCGGCGATATCGAGATCAACCGGGCGACCGTGGCCTGGTTTAACGAGAAGCTGCTGGGCAAAGGTAATGCAGACAATGTGATCACCACCGGCCAACAGATCTGCTACACCCTGTCTCCGGGTGACGCTGTATCCGCGCCGGAGGTGACCGTGGGCGGCCAGAGCTTCCCGATTGCCCATGACATACTCGGAGCGTCATTCCCGGTTTCCGCGCTGATCGGCCCGGCTGGTGTGCTGCCCACCATCGTTCCCCTGACCACCATGCCGGAAGATGGCGTGATTGCCGGCATCCCCACCGTCGATCTCAATGTCAGTCTTGGCTCGGAGACTCTGGACAATGCCTGCCTTGAAAGTTCTGATCCGATTCTGAGCCTGGGCACCTGCGACGCCATCCTGTTTGTTGGCGTGGGCGTGATCAAAAACGGATTTGGCGCACCGGAACTCATTGACGAGCAAGTGCAACCAATCCGCGGCCTGGGTAACCATAAGGTTCAGCTCACGGGTATTGCAGAGCGGCTGAGCGATGGTGACCGTCTCGTACTGATGATTTACGGCCAGCACCCGACGTTTGTGGGTGCCTTCTCCCGCGACCTGTTGGTCCCAGCGGTTCAGGTTTCCGGCGAAGTGGCACTGCCGATCCTGACCTCCGATGGTCAAAATCGGCTCACATCCATCAAGTAGGGCTATGATGACTCCCGGCGCCAGCGCGCCGGGGGCATCCCCGTCCATCGATGGAAGGCCCGGTAGAAGGTACTGGGTTCGGCAAACCCCAGGGACAGGGCAATGTCTGCCAGGGACTGGCGGGATTCCCGCACCGCCGCAAGGGCAAGCTCCCGGCGTACTTCGTCCAGCAAACTGTTGAAAGTGTAGCCTTGGGTATCCAGGCGACGCGCCAGGGTGCGCTCACTGATGCCCAGCACCCTGGCCGCTTCCGCGCGCCGGGGAAGCGTTGGCCCTATCCTGGCCATCAGCCACTGGCGAAGATCCTCCGCCGATACAGCGCCTTTTTCGAGGGCCGCCAGTCGCCCGGCATTGTACTGTTCATGCACTTGAGCCAGGGCCGGATCCGCCTGTGGCAAGGGTTTGTCCAGTAACTCATTTCCGACCAGCAGCCCGCTGAATGCCTGCTCAAAATCCACCGGGCAGCCAAACACCTCCCGGTAACCGCGAACCGGCCCAAGCCGCGCCTGACTGAACTGCACCCGCACCGGCCGCACCGCCGATCCCGCTATCCAGTCTGTCAGGCTCACCACCGCCGACAATACAGCCTCAATCTGGTGGGGGCTGAATGCCAGCCGGCCCTGCCTTGGATGGTAGACAATCCAGGTACCCCGGCTACCGGGCAACATCTGGAAGCGCCCACCGTCGGAGATCAGGCGCTGATACTTCTGCACCAGGGTAATGGCTTCGCGCAGCGTGGCCGCACTCTGCATGGCAAAACTGACGGCATCAATGCTGGCCGGGCGCACGCCCGTGCCCACTTTCAGACCAAAACCCGGATCGTCGGTACAGCGCTCGGCGGCGTGCCAGAGCCGGGTAATGAAATCGATGGGCCAGCGTTCCCAGCTCAGCGCCTGTGCTGGCAAGCCCGCAGTTTCGAGCAACACGGTGTCGCCAACCCCCAGACGTCGGGCGGTATCGATCACGGTGTTGACCCACCCCATGGAAACGGTGGCTTCTAAAGTCAATTATTCTGGCCTCTGAAGTCAATTCAGATCCGATCATAGCGTTATATGGTCTGTAACAACAAAACCAAAAACACATTTTGGACATGCACCATGGCAAAACCTGATTGCTCAGACATCCTGATTGCCGGCGGCGGCCTGGCGGGCATGGTTACCGCCCTCGAAGCCCTGCGGGCGGGCAAGACTGTCACCATCGTTGACCGGGACACCCCCGAACGCTTTGGCGGCCTCGCGTTGTGGGCCTTTGGTGGCATGGCGCTGATCGACACCCCACTGCAGCGGCGTATGGGAATTGCCGACTCGCCGGAACTGGCCCTTCAGGACTGGCTGCGCTTTGGTGAACTGGCCCCCAATGATGAATGGCCCATGCAGTGGGCCCGCTATTACGTTGAACATTCCCGTTCCGAGGTGCACGACTGGCTCGCCAACGAGGGCATTAAATTCATGCCTGCGGTGAACTGGGTAGAGCGTGGCCGGTTCGGCGATGGCAACAGCGTGCCCCGCTACCATGTTACCTGGGGCACCTCCCGGGAATTGGTGCGCTGCATGGTTAACGCCCTGCATGAGGAAAATGCCAGCGGCCGCCTCACCATTCATCACCGCCACCGGATCACCGGGCTGGACCATCAGGCGGGTGAGGTCTGCGGCGCCATTGCCATCAACGAGGAAACCGGCGGAGAGGTCCGTTTTGCGGCCTCTAATGTGGTGTTGGCCATGGGCGGTATCAACGGCAGCCACGCCGAATGCCGGGCCAACTGGCCCAAACATCGCCCGCAACCGGCCACCATGCTCAATGGCGCCCACCCGTTTGCCGATGGCAAGCTGCACCACTGGGCCAAAGACCACCTCGGCGCGCGCATTACCCACGCCGGCGAAATGTGGAACTATGCGGCAGGCTTTCCCCACCCCTACCCGCATTTCCCGGGCCATGGCCTGTCTACCATTCCATGTAAATCCGCGCTCTGGCTGAACCACCGGGGCGAGCGTATCGGGCCGGAGCCCCTGGTGACCGGCTTCGATACCCATTGGCTGTGCCAGCGCGTGGCCGAACAGGAAAAACCCTGGACCTGGCACCTGCTGAACCGGCGAATCGCCCTGAAAGAATTTGCTATCTCCGGTGCCGAACACAACGCCCGCATCCGGGACAAGCAATTCCCCCTGTTCCTGAAAGAACTGCTGCTGGGCAACAAACCGCTGGTGAATCAGATGCAGAACGAAAGCCGTCACTTCCTGGTGGACGACACCCTGGAAGGGCTGGCGAAGAAGATGAATGCCCTCACCTGCTCCCTGGACATCGACGCCGCCACCTTGAAGGCCTCCGCCGATGCCTTCGACGCGAATTTCAGCAAAGGCAGCCAGCTGAACAACGATCCGCAAATCCGCATGATACGCCATGCCCGCCAGTGGGGGCCGGACCGGCTGCGCACCTGCAAACCGGCACCACTGCAAAAACCAGGGGCCGGCCCCTTCATCGCCATCCACATGCAACTGACCACCCGCAAGAGCCTGGGCGGCCTTCGTACCGACCTGCAAAGCCGGGTGCTGGATGCCAGCGGCCAGCCCATCCGAGGCCTGTACTGTGTGGGTGAAGCGGCCGGTTTTGGTGGCGGCGGCAGCAACGGCAAGCGATCACTGGAAGGCACCTTCCTGCCCGGTTGCATTCTGACTGCCCGGGCGGCCGCCCGTTCCATCACCAACGGAGGCTGACACCATGCCCCTGAGTTATCCGGCCACTGCCGCCGATTACCAGATCCTCGCCCGCCGTAAACTGCCCCGTTTCCTGGCAGACTACCTGGACGGCGGTGCCACCGAAGAGCAAACCCTGCGGGCCAATGTCAGCGGTTGGCAGGATATCGCCCTGCGCCAGCGTGTTCTGATTGATGTCGACAACGTAGACACCCGCGCCCAGCTGGCCGGCCAATCCTGCAGCATGCCAGTGGCCCTGGCGCCCCTGGGGCTGGCCGGCATGATGGCACAGCGGGGAGAAGCCCAGGCGGTAAGGGCAGCCAATGCCGCCGAGGTACCGTTCACCCTATCCACCGTTGGCATCTGCCCGCTGGACGAAGTGAAAGCCGCCGCCAATGCACCCTTCTGGTTCCAGTTGTACATGATTCGTGACCGGGAGTACGTGGACACTCTGCTGAAAAAAGCCTGGAATGCCGGCTGCCAGACCCTGATTTTCACCATCGACCTGCCCCTACCTGGCCCCAGACACCGGGACACCCGCAACGGTCTGGACAGCAGCGGTGCCCGTTCCGTCGCCCTCAAGGCACAGCAACTGCTGTCGCGGCCGGGTTGGCTTTGGCAAGTGGCCATAAAAGGCAAACCGCTGACCTTCGGCAACCTGAGCGACGCAGTGCCAGAGGCCAGCAATCTGGATTCGTTCAAACAGTGGGTGGATACCCAGTTTGATGCCTCCGTTACCTGGCAGGCCATCGAATGGCTGCGGGAACGCTGGCCCGGCAAGCTGATCCTCAAAGGCATTCTGGAGGTGGACGATGCCAAAGCAGCCGTCAACGTGGGTGCCGATGGCATCGTGGTCTCCAACCACGGCGGTCGCCAGCTCGACGGTGTGGCCGCCACCGCCAGCAAACTCCCTGATATCGTTGCCGCCGTTGGTAAAGACACCGAGATCCTGGTGGATGGCGGCATCCGCAACGGCGTGGACGTTTTCCGCGCCCTCGCCCTGGGGGCTAACGGCGTGATGGTTGGCCGCCCCTGGGCCTGGGCCCTGGCGGCGGAAGGCCAGGCCGGATTAACCCGACTCCTGAACACCTGGCAGCAGGAACTGAAACTGGCCATGACCCTGACCGGCGTCACCCGAATTGCTGACATCAGCGCAGCCCACCTGGATCTGCCAAACACACACAAATTGACCCAAGCTGGAGAACAACAATGACCAACGGCGCTCAGGCACTCATGAAAACCCTGGTGGATTCGGGTATTGAAGTCTGCTTTACCAACCCCGGCACCAGCGAAATGCATTTTGTCGCCGCCCTGGACAGCGAACCCAAGATGCGAGCGGTGCTGGCCCTGTTTGAAGGCGTCGCCACCGGTGCCGCCGACGGCTATGCCCGGATGGCCGACAAACCCGCCGCCACCTTGCTGCACCTTGGCTGCGGCCTGGGCAACGGCCTGGCCAACCTGCACAACGCCCGCAAAGGCAAGGTGCCGGTGGTCAACATTGTTGGCGACCATGCCACCTACCATGTGAAATACGACGCCCAGTTGCAGTCCGACATCGAAACCGTGGCCCGCAACATCTCCCCCAATTTTGTGCGCACGTCACAAAGCACAGAAGCCCTTTGCCAGGACGCCGCCGAAGCCATCACCGCGGCCCGGGGTTTGCCGGGCCAGGTAGCCACGCTGATTCTGCCGGCGGACGTGTCCTGGGGCGAAGGCGGCAAACCTTGTGCAGCACCAACACAGCCGCAGGCACCGGCGGCCGATGACCATGCCGTTCAGGCCGCCGCCGAGGCCATTGGCAGTGGCAAGAAAACCGCTCTGCTGCTGGGTGGTCGTGCCCTGCGTGAGCCCGCCCTGTTGGAAGCAGCCCGCATTGCCGCCCACAAGGGTGTCACCCTGTTTGCTGAAACCTTCCCGACCCGCATTGAACGGGGCGCCGGCCTGCCGCCGGTGGAGCGGATCGCCTACCTGGCAGAACTCGCTACCCTGCAGCTTTCCGAGTTCGACCATCTGATTCTGGTGGACGCCAAGGCGCCGGTATCTTTCTTCGCCTATCCGGGCAAACAGAGTTACCTGGTGCCGGACAACTGCACCGCTCACACCCTGAGCACACCGGAACAGGATGCCGCCGCCAGCCTCAAGAAGCTGGCCGATACCCTCGGTGCCAGCAGCGCTCAACCAAAGCTGCAGGCGCCTGGCCGCCCCGGACTGCCGAAAGGCAAACTCACCGCTGAAAAGGTTTGCCGTGCGGTGGGCGAACTGATGCCCGAGAACAGCATCATCGTGGATGAATCCATTACCTCTGGCCTGATGCTCAACGCCATGACCGCCGGCTCGCCGAGGCACGACATGATCACCCTCACCGGTGGCGCCATCGGGCAAGGCATGCCAAACGCGGTCGGCGCGGCCATCGCCTGCCCCGACCGCCAGGTCTACGCACTGATCGGTGACGGCACCGCCATGTACACCAACCAGGCCCTGTGGACCATGGCCCGGGAAAACCTGAACGTGACCACCATTATCTTCAACAACGCCTCCTACTCCATCCTGAACGTGGAGCTGGAACGGGTTGGCGCAGAGGAAGCGGGGGCCAAGGCCAAGTCTCAACTCGACATCAGTGGCCCGGTGACCAATTACGCGCTGCTGGCCCAGAGCATGGGGGTGCACGGCACCCGGGTGACCACCGCCGAAGAACTGATCAAAGCCATGGAATACGCCAAACACAACCCCGGCCCCCACCTGATTGAGGCGGTGGTACCGGAATCATTGAATGGTGTGAAAAGAAAGGTTCTGCCCTGGCTGCTGAAATCGCTGCCGAGCCTGCCAAGGCCACTGACCAAGGCGCTTAAGAAGAAAATTGCGCCCTGAGGGGCTAATTAGAAAGGGCGCAACCACTGGAGAATGGCTGCGCCCTTTGGATCAGAAAACACCCAACTCATCCAGAATTTTTAGTGCATCGAAAGGCTCGTCAAAATAATGATAATTTGCCAGTTCAGCCAACATATCTGGAGGAAGGTTGTTTAAATGTTCGTAGAAGCCCCAAGATGACACGTGAAGTAGAAATTGCTTGTCAGCGGCATACGTTTTAGTAGCCTCACTCACATCACGGGACTCGAGAATGGCTCCGACGATGAACGATGCATCACCTATTTCAGGCATCGTGCAGTTATGGAGGGATATAGAGCTTTTAGACACGAGAAAGCGCCTAACATCATCGTCGTCATACCTTCTCAGTACATCTAATGCATCGTCTCCCGGTGAATATCTGTTACTCTCTACCCTTTCGCATGCAACCAATTTTTCTTCGTACTTCTGTAATTTCAGGTCAATAGTTTTCTTGGCGAAATCTGGGCCTTCAGCCAAAACAAGCCCTGGGAAAAGAAGACAAATAATCATTACACGTTTCATTTATACACCTCCTGTGCAGCCGCTATAGATAGCCTTCCAGAACTGACGCTGCTCATAGCTCTTACCAGGAGACAAGTATTGCATTCTAGCTTCCTTTTCTATTGATTTTCTTACAATATCTCCTGCCTGAGACATTGCTTTCGTGAAAAGAACGAAGTCAAAGCCACTGATATTGAAGGTCGCTTGTGCCGAATTATTTCCAAGAAATATCGTTGCCAACGCCCCTGCGGGCATTATAATTTCGAGCATATTCCCTGCCCTTTGTCTTCTGCGAATATCCTCGATGGCTTCCCAATCATCATAATCAAGCTTTAGTCCAGTAATATCAGGACATTCCATTTTTTCCTCCTTGAGTTACACCGTCCATTTGTTGCATTCAAGAGACTATCCCCGAACCAGCTACATGTAAATCCGTGTATTTGCGACAGGTAGCGAGGGCATAACGTACAGCTTCTACGCACGTATGAAGCGCGACGCCATGCCCCAAACCGGCCAGCCTTTTGGGCCTCCCGCCACGGACACGGCGAAGTCGTACTCGCGGGGTTCCGATGAGCAGGCTGTGACTAAAAGCGGCAGCAGGATAATCACCCCGATTCTGAGAATCGTGTTATTGCGCACTCACCTCTCCCAACTCACAATTCCGTTAACCTGAGTAGTTGCTTCTCAATTTACTGCATCACCATCAGCCCGACGGCTGAGCCAGGCTGGTGGTGGCGGAATAATTCCTTCCTCTACATAATCGCGAGTTCTGACGTTGTAGCGGCCAGGATCACCTTCGACAATTTCAGCGACAACGTCTTCAGCCAGTGGCGTGTGGAAATCGTGGCTGCGATCATAATTGCAGGTGTTACAGAACGCCTCCCACCAGGCAAGTGCTTCGCCTTTACCCGAAAACCCAACGATCAGAGTATGGTTGTAGTCATCAAGCGGATAGTCTCTGTACCATTTGCGCAGCTTGTCATCAAGATCCTCGGGTAGCGAGAAGGTGACCTCATAGAACGTTTGGGTTCGGAAAGAAAACCAGCGGGCGTGCACGGTGCTGGGGGCAGGTTTAGGGCTTATACCCACAATAGCTCCCCCGGGGGGCACGCGATCATAACCGCCACGGAGTGCCCCGCCACGGGCACTCCACGTTTCATCGAAGGAAATATCTTCTACCCAAACTGGCCATCCCTGCGGCCCACCCGCAACAGAAACGGCAAAGTCGTATTCGCGGGGCTCCGAGGAACAAGCTACAGCGAGGAACGAAAACAGGATGGTAAAGGTTGCCCTGAGGACGCTTTCACTGTGCACTTGCAACTCCTACCGAAGATGGTTTTATGGCTTTGCCCGGCTTGTTAGAGAAAACCGTGCGTTTGCCCGAGGACTCTGGGTCTAACCCAAATTTATAGATACTATGGGAAGTATGGATAAACCCATGCAGGTAATCCCTGGACGTTTCCAGCGAGCCTCCTGCCGACTGCCAAGACGCGATTGCTGACCGGAGGACGGAAGGTAATGCATGATCGATATCAGTCGGATCCAGTCCTCCCAATGGAACCCCCGCCTGCAAAGCTAATCCATGCATACTGTGTAGGTTGTATATCGCCAGTTCCTTACGTGTACGCCTACGCTCCTGCACGTGGATATCGCCGTTTGGCTGGGGCACCGCCACCACAGTCCGGCCTGGGCGTGCATACTTCGCCTCAAGCTGTGGAATCGCTGTGCGCTGAGTATGGCCGCCGTCCGCAAGGCCCGAGTGTATGCCCAGAACGATCTTCTCAATATTCTCGAAGCCCTTGTCCGGGTTTTCATAACCGCCGCCCACATCGGAATGGGCACCAGGTACGGCTATCTCCGTAAAGTGTGATGGCCCACTACCGTTGGCATCCATAATACTGCTCAATGGAAAATTCTTGCGGATCTCATGATGGGCCGTGAGGTGCACAACCCGCTCAGCACTGCTGGGCGAAAGATTCAGGTTAAAGTCCAGGTTGGCGTTGTCTCCGGGCAGATAAAAACTACCCACCGTATCGAACAGGCCAACAAAATTGACCCGCACCTTCACACCAGGCGGGAATGCAGCTACGGGTGTGACGCCAACCATCGGGGCGAGCAAAGAGGCACCCTTAAACTGGGGCAGCAGGACCGTTTCCGGTTGTCCATTGCTCAGATTGACAAAATGCCGGGCCAGGGCCGCGCCACGGCTGAAGCCGAATACATCGAAGACTACTTCTTCATAGTCCCCAGCAAAGATATCTCTTCGCATCCGTCTAATCGCAAACTCTATCCTGTCATGCCCACCTTCGGGCCCAATGCCCAAACCCAACCCCATGAGGTCCTCCGAGGCCTCGAATCCATTCGGAGTGTGCTGGCCGTCAATGGTGCCTGGTCCATTCACGTAGATTCTTCGATAGTTGCTGCCAAGGCCATCGTCACGATACAGGTCATACAACTTCGCCACATTCGTCACATCGCGGTTCGCCAGGATCTGGTCATTGCCCCGATGGTTGCCAGTGCCATCAAAAAACACCCCCAGGCGAAGGGTTTTGCCAGACTCATCAATATCCTTGGTGGCCTGAGAAGGGGTTGCGGCTGAGCCACCTCCTCCACCGGCGTGGCTGGAGGCGCTACTGCGCAGCTGCGCGCCGGAGGAGGCGTGTGTGCCGTTTGTGTGTATTTTTGCTGTACCGGATTCTGAGCTCAAAGGCGCGGAGTGAGAATTTGCCCCCGAAACACCAGAGAATGGCAATGGCGCATGGGTATCGCCAACCACCACGCTACTGCTGCCAATAGTGACTCCACCACAGGAAATCGCACCACCGGTTGTGGCAACGGGTAACCCGTTAATGAGAACCGTGCTTGAACCGGAAGCGATAGTACGCGGATGAGGGGAATGCTTGGGTTTGGAGTGCTGGGCAAGCTGATCGCCTACCCGGGCGACGGGCTTGCCGTCGATGAGTACATCCGGGGAACCGTTGATTACCGGCGTGGGCGGGAAACCCTCATGGTCGGTACCTAGATCCCCCAACAGCACAACTTTCTTGCCGCTCATGGCTTTGCTCCTTGCTTCTTCCGTGATACCCGAATAATCCCGGGGGTTCCTTGACGGGCAATCCTGCCCTCATGCCAACTTTGTTCAGACCGCATGTGTTCCTTATGCAGCGAAGCAGAGTTTATCAGCACCCCTCGGCCTGAAGGAAGTTTCTACGCAATCGGAAACTGATCACAAAGGCTTTAGTTGTCAGTAATGAGACCATGTGGCTGCCCCTGAAGCGCATGGCGGTGATGTTTGGTTTGCATCGTCGGCAATCACCAAGCACCTGAAGAACCTTTTGAGAGGGGTGAGCTAGAATAGGAAGTGGCATGTTCCGCTTTGGAACATACCACTGAACAGGTCGCAGGCGAGTCAGTGGACCATTGGGGTGATGCGTCTACCGAAAAATTACCAGTATTTTGCTGAATACAGCATTTAGAACAGCCACCGCAGCGGTTTCTGATTTTCAATCCACGCGCCCGCGAGGGGCGCGACCAGAAAACCATGGGTGACATCCAGGCCAACCAACAGTTTCAATCCACGCGCCCGCGAGGGGCGCGACATGCCTTTCACAGTGGTATCCGCCAGGGCTTCCTGTTTCAATCCACGCGCCCGCGAGGGGCGCGACCGATAGAGCTCATCACCTCACTCAGTGTGAAGTTGTTTCAATCCACGCGCCCGCGAGGGGCGCGACGGTTGTCAGTGTGCCAACGCTTACAAGGTACTTGTTTCAATCCACGCGCCCGCGAGGGGCGCGACCTCGGTGCTGATATTGATGCCCTGGGTTGGGCAGTGTTTCAATCCACGCGCCCGCGAGGGGCGCGACGCCGTAGCGGCAGGGTCTTTGTCCTTGCTGGTGCCGTTTCAATCCACGCGCCCGCGAGGGGCGCGACTTCCAGCTCGGCTCAACCATGGCCAGGCCGTTCTGGTTTCAATCCACGCGCCCGCGAGGGGCGCGACTTTCACGTCTTACTCGAAGGGCACTACCCCTTCTTTCGTTTCAATCCACGCGCCCGCGAGGGGCGCGACGCCAACGTCATCGGCACCGTCACCCCTGAAGGCAAGTTTCAATCCACGCGCCCGCGAGGGGCGCGACGTGAGGTTGCCGATAGGCAGACCAGGCCCCCAGGTTTCAATCCACGCGCCCGCGAGGGGCGCGACAGACGCTGGTTGAGGCATACGCCACGTTCCGTGTGTTTCAATCCACGCGCCCGCGAGGGGCGCGACACTGCAACATCAACTGGCCGTTGTGGGCGCCTCTGTTTCAATCCACGCGCCCGCGAGGGGCGCGACGCGGCTTTATCGACAACTTCGCCAGTGATGCGCAGTTTCAATCCACGCGCCCGCGAGGGGCGCGACGCTGATGACGCCGGTATGACCGTCTTTGCCACTTGGTTTCAATCCACGCGCCCGCGAGGGGCGCGACACACCTGCACATCGGCATGGACTTCAACGTCCAGTTTCAATCCACGCGCCCGCGAGGGGCGCGACCGCTCTATCCTAACCCACTGAATCCAAAGCAACCACTCCTCTGATTCCGCTAACATAAGCGCACAACATATATTTACGGATGTACATTGAATGACCAAATACAGAAAGGCCAGGCGCCACAAGGGCCCTGGCCTTTCGCTAACATTCCGGCTTTTTAATGAGCACTACCGGTTAGCGATTACAAAATCATCGCATCCCGGAAAATATCGGGAGCAGGCTTCGCTCCATGATGTTCAATTCGATTTTTCCAGTTCTTGCCGAGTTTGTAGAATCTCAGGCTATCCTTCTCTTCATCATAGAGGCCCAGCAATTCGTCCCTGAAAAAGGTCCACTGAGCCGGATCAATTTCGCACTCAAACACTGAATACTGAACACGCACACCGTAATCAAGACATGCTTTAGCTACCCGCCTCAATCGCGCCGGCCCATCCGGGTCTTCCATCGAAATATCATAGGTAACCAACACCATCATGGCGGACTCTCCTATCGAATGACACAGGGCGGGTATCTTTCCAGATCATTCCTGAGATGACGGGCTAGCAACATGGCCTGTATATGCGGGATGATTCCTATCGGCACCTTCTCTTTAAGGAACGGATGCATCACTTCCTGCTGTTTGCGTTCCTGATAACTCACCAGCAGCGTTTTGCGGGCCTCGTCTGACATCCTCACTGCCCCGGAGGACTCAGTGATGAAATCCGTTGCTCTCAGTTGCTTCCTGTTTATCAGGCTGAGTACGAGCCTGTCCGCCAACCAAGGTCTGAATTCTTCAAGCAAGTCCTGAGCGAGGCTGTCCCTACCTGGCCGATCGGTATGCAAATAACCTACTTGAGGATCCAGACCCACACCGTTAAGTGCGGCACTGATATCCTGGCCCAGGATCGAGTAAACAAACGACAATAATGCATTAACCGGGTCACGTGGAGGCCTTCGATTTCGTCCGGCAAAAGTGAATTCCTCGCGGGCCCCCTTGTTTATTAATTCTCCAAAGACAGCAAAATATTGTGCGGCGGCATCCCCTTCAATGCCTCTCAAGGAATCGAGGTTATCGACATACTTTGCCAGCCGGATTGAGGCGGCAAGATGCTTCACCACCCTGGTCAGCGATTCTGTTTCTCCATGATTGCGCTGTTGTCTGAGTAGCACATTCCGGCAACCAACCAACTTCGCAGCGACCACCGAGCGAGCGATTTCGAGGCTCGTTAATTGATCCGCATTGTACTGAGCCCGTCTGAGGAGCACATTGCCTGATTTCTTACCCTGTAGTCGACCATAAAAGCGACCATATTCAGTAAAGAATGCCAGGTTAACGCCTTTCTCCCCGCAGAACCCCATCAAGGCCGGTGAGACCAGGACGTTTCCAAAGCAAAACACGCCGGAGACCGAGTGAATGGGCACCTGCATGAGTTTCGTGCGCTCATGCTCTATGACGACAGTTTCACGCTCTTTGTGCACATAGGCACCTTGTCGGGTGACATAGAGACTGTTCTGGAGTTTTTTCACTACCGATCGACCTCATCGAACAACTCGTCGACATATCGGGTGCTTCCGTCCTTTCCAAGTAATTTCGGATTGCACAGATCGTATAACGAGCAAGAGTCACACTTTTTTTCATAAGCGGCTTTCGGGGTCTGGCCGCTAAGGAGCAATTTGCGTACTTCAGTAATGACAGCGCGCGTCTCTTCCCTAAGGTCTTCTGTAAATGCCACTTCATCCCGGTGGCGAGTCTGCCAATACCATAGTGCGCCTGAATGAACCGACCGGCCCTGCATCTCCTCGAGACAAAGCCCTTGGGCACACAACTGAATTCGGTCCCAGCTATCCCGCTTGGGTTTGCCTCTTTTATACTCGACCGGCTTCATGGTTCCGGTTGAAAGCTCGATTTCTACGAGGTCCAGCTTTCCGGTAATCCCGAGCGACTCAGCACTTACCAACACACCCCGTTCATAACGAATGCCTTTGCGGGTTTCCGGCTCGCCCCGGTCTACCCGCTGATGCAACACTTGCCCTTGTGCCGTTAGCCAGTTCTCTGCCCACACCTGTTCGTTGTGTATCAGAGCGCACTGACGGGGGCAAAAGGCATAGTGCTGCAATGCAGACAGCGGAACGAGCTTTTCATCCTGCATAATCAGGCAAC
The DNA here is from genome assembly GCF_040547575.1 of Marinobacter sp. MBR-99. Lineage (NCBI taxonomy): Bacteria > Pseudomonadati > Pseudomonadota > Gammaproteobacteria > Pseudomonadales > Marinobacteraceae > Marinobacter > Marinobacter sp. MBR-99. Next base: position 120,788 of record NZ_JBEPPY010000003.1, read on the forward strand.
CCTTTATTCACGCAGCGAACTGAATCACCTCTACCTCATGGTTCTGCTTGATGGCTTCTTCCGCCATGCTCAGAATCTTTGCTGAAATCGCGTCATCGAGGTAATACTCACCACAGTTATCACAAACCTCTGCGGGCACATTTTTAACAACAATGGTTGCCTCCCCTCGTGTCACGGTGACGGTAGTAGTGCCAGGATGGGTTTCCCCGTTTTTACAGATTACGCATTTCATTCAGCTTCTCCTGGTTTTAAAGTCATCATTCCAGATGTCCGGTGATGGCACATAAGCAGTTATCACGTAACACTCATTGTTCTCCTGATTCTGTGCGACGACAACATGAACAGGCTTATTGTCTATCCACCCCAGCCGCAATTCACTGGGGTGGGGTTTATCGTCAGGATAGCCTGTTATCGTTTCTCCGGTTTGTATGGTGAATATAACCTCTTCCGAAGACAGCGATCTCTCGAACATCCGCCTGAGCGCATGGCCGCTGAACTTGACTGATGCACATTGTTTCATCCCTGAAGCGCTCTCCTTAATTTCGAGACTGAATGAGGCAACCAGCTCCCTGCTAGTCCAGGTACTTGATCAGCTGCACACCCGTGGGCAACTGCTCCTCACTGACTGTTACTTCATAGTCACTGAAATCCCTGGCCGGTCCCTCGGATTTCCGCTTAACGTCAACCAACTCAAACAGCTTTCTGGCTGGCGCGTTACCAAGCGCCGAATCGTGTTTGAATACCAGCAATGCACAAGGTGACATTTCGCCCCGACTGGCAGAGCGGTCATGATCAAGCATGTTCACCAGTGAATCCCAGAACAACTCCAGATCCTCTTCACCGAAACCGGTTTGCTTCGCGAGATTTGCCGAGATAAATCCATGACAACGGTACAAGCCATAAGGGATTGTAAACTTCCGCCCCATCGTGCGGTTATCTCCGCTTTGAGCCTCAGCTTCTTTCTCAGTCGTTACGGCCATCCTGGTGATACTGTGTTCGGCGCTGACAACCGGCTCAACACTTCGGGCAAAATTCATTTGGACCGGGCCTCGAACCTGGCCCGTGTTCACGTCCGTCGACATGACCGCGCCGAATGTCCTGATATCAAAGAAGTTCTGGCACATCCACTGCGTCACCTTCCTAGCATCCTCTTCTTTTTTGGGCAGCTTTTTTGACTCGTGTTTCAGTTCCAGCGCCTCGTAAGCCCGAAGGTTGTTCTTGTTCAGCACCGCCTTCTCTTTGATGTAGATCTCGAAAGGAGGAGTTTCCTCCTTCACCATGCCAACGTAGTTCCTGACCTTGCGCTTGAGGCATACATCGGTCACCAGTCCTTGTCCTGTTTCAGCATCCACGCGCGGCAAGTTGCCAGCATCTGGATCTCCATTGGGGTTGCCATCTTTTACGTCAAACAGGTATACAAATTCATAACGGTTGTTCAGGCTCATGCTTCGACTCCTTCTGATTCATCATGCGCTGGTTCTTTTGAATGCTTGGCAAATAACGCCTGGCGCTGGTGGTAGTAACCAATGGCGAATAACCCCTGATCCTCCAGATTGAGGTGGGCCGGAAAGTCGCTGATATCCGCCATAATCTCCGCAATACGCTTCTCGGCGACCACTTGTTGTCCACGGTGAGGCAGTTTCTTAAGGTGATGCGCGTGCAACCGCATCAGCGTTCCGAAAACAGATTTTGGATTACAGCTGGCACTGCTGTAATAACGATCCCGGATACCTGCGTTCAATCCCGGATTGGCATCCGATTGCAGTTTTTCCAATACGGCAAACAGACAGCCCAGACGATAACCAATCCGCTTTTCTTCAGGGTTATAGGCCATAGTCACTTCCTTAGTAGTTAGATTCTGGTAACGGTAAGACCGGTTCAGATAAGCTTTAATCAAGCGCGCCCGATAGGGTGTCACCTCTCCCTGTTCGGCTTTGATACGTTTGATGACTCCCTGCATCAGACTTGCAGGCAGAGGCAATCCCATCATGATGGCCCGCACCGTTTCCCCTACCAAATGGGGCGGCAAATTTTCATCTTTTCCCAACAATGCCGTTGAGCGAAGCAGTGGTTTCAAAGGCGGGTAGTCCGCGTTCCTGCTAACAATTTCGATGTCCCGGAACCACTCGGCCAGTTGTTTGCTGAATTCTGCCACGGTACCTACCTGCCAGAACCGCACAGCAATTCGGGCTGCGTTCGGGGAAAGTCCGAGAAGATAGAAACGCTCCTTACCCGCACTGTCCATAAAAGCACCAGAGTGGAGAGTTTCAAAAAGCTGCCTGACCGCCCTAGTGCCGCGATCAGGGTCATCTTTGGGCGTATCATTGAAGAATGACTGAAGGTTGTTTTCGAGAAAGTTCTCCCCGGTTGACCACCAGACCACAGATATCTCATTCAACTGCAGCCGCTGAGGACTACTGGTACGCAGCAGTTGATTAAGGGCCGTGGTGTACTTGAACGCCGCTTCCTCACCCACTGGCGCATTATTGCCCTTATCCTTGCCCCAAGAACTGAACGAGTCGATATTGAAAGAAACAATGTTCGCCCCGGCCATCTGAGCTCCCCATACACCTTTTACAGCAGGGTGCAGGCGAGCAATCTTGGTTTCTTCGCCAGTGACCAGGCAAATGCCATCCTGATTCTCACTGTCCAGGGGTTGCTCCGCGATCCACTGGCGAACAGCCGGGGACTGGCAGACCAGATTATTGTCTGTACTCAATTGGAAGGTGAGATTGCATCCGGAAATCTTCAGGCACTCCTGAAATTCTGGTGCCTGCCGGACTTTTGCCTTCTCGGCTTCGTCGTTAAGGAATGCATGAACGGCCTGAACGCCCTCGTCATCCGGTATCTCTGTTCGAAGACGGTCTACCAGATCAACGAAGGCCTGGTGCTGCTTCCCGGCCATGTCGACTTCTTTAGGACTGGGCTCTGTACCTGGTTTGGAAACCTTGGACTGCTCCAGCACATATCCGAAGTGGTCCCAAAGACAGTAGGCTGTATCACAGGCTTTGGCACCACTACGCTTTGGCCCCTGCGGTACCGTGAAGGCTTTCGCTACAGGCTTGCCTTTCTCCTGAAACTCGCGAGTGTCCTTCAGTTGAACAAATCGCCCTTCTGGACTGAGAACGACGACAAACGGGATTTCTTTCTCTTCAAATCCCACGGGCGGCAGCGGGCTTCCCGCCGTTTTCTTCCGGTCGTAGTACTCACATAGTGCCTGGAGAATCATCCCCTCACCTCCGGGCTATTTCGATCGGGTACAGTCACTACGCCATCCTGCATCTGGGCTCGAAAAAATAGGGGCTGGGGGGAGGCTGGATCACCGTAATCGAGGTCGTACAACATGAATCCAAGATCCGACGACTGTTCAATTGGCTCGGGGCCATCGGCTGCATCTACCAACGTGAAATCACAACTGAACTCACGGCATCCCAGGTAAGGCTGATTGAAACACTGCCCCTTCTCGGCGCGGCGACGGAACATATCAGCAAACTTGCCAGCCGAATCCCCCGGGCCGGCCTTATCCGTCATTTGAAACTCGGCATGGAGCCGGTACCGCACATCCTTCAATAACAGGCTTGCACGCTGCTGGCGCTGTTCGTCGACATAAATACCCAGATGCCCCTCACCGCTGCTCATTGCCGACTTGGCCGTGCGGGTGGATACGATAGATTCCACTTCGTTGCGTCTCAGATTCATCCATTTGATCGGATTCAACACCTCGATCTTCGTAACCTGCCACTGAATCGCGGGTTTCCACAGAATCGCCTCAAAAATGGCTCTGGCCGAAGACGGGGTAATCACGTCATAGCTCACCCGCTCTACCTTCATTTCGGGCCTGGTGAAACAGGCAAACTCTCCACTGACATCCAGGCAAAAGCCCATGAGCCCTCCTATATGACGGTTGATTCGGCTGGGATCAGGCTATCCGGTGCCTGAACACCCCAAACCGGGTGATAATGACTGGATTCAACAACAAATTTACCGGCTCGCTCATAAATCGCTCCGATGCCGTACAGCTGCTTGGCGAGTGACTCCGGCAATGTAACGCTGTATCTCTGTAACTTCCGGTGAACCCATTTCCGGGAACCATCCTGCTCCAGCATCGCAAGCCACTGATCAACAGGTGTCTCTTCATACCCTTCCGGACGGAAAGGAACCACCACACCAATACCCTTGTCATCGATCAGTCGGAACTTGTCCGCTGCCTCCCGGAACTGGATTGCCAGGGGGGCATCCGGCGAACTCTCGGCCTTCAATAAACTGCAAACCCCATGTTTGTCACGATCCCCTTGTGTATTGAGATCACTGAAGAATGCCTGCATCGCATCCGGGCCGAGCGGCTCGCTCAACTGACCACTTATAAGCAGCTTGAGGGTTACCTGAGCGGCTTGCCGTAGGAAACCGGGAGGTGGCAATTGCTCGGGCTGAAAAACAACAACGCGGCCGTTATTCGGTAGGCGCCCTTCACGATTGCAGCGGCCGGCCGCCTGCGCGATGGAATCCAAGCCAGCCATGGCCCGGTAGACAACCGGGAAATCAACATCCACACCGGCTTCAATCAGTTGGGTGCTGACGACCCGCAGCGGCATGTCAGATCCAGCCTTTCGATCAGACAGTTTGCGACGGATCTCCGCCAAGATCTGGGACCGGTGCTCTGCGCACATATTGGCGGATAGGTGGTACAAGTCGCCATTGTCTGGCAGAAGTTCATAAAGCGCTCTCGCATCCTGCCGCTTATTAACCACGACCAGTACGCATTCTTCTTGAACCAGTTGTTGAGACAATTCCTCCCAGGATATTTTTTCATCCGGATCGGACGGCATCTCGATATTTACGCGCTTCAAATCGCTAGCTAGAGCGGCTGGCTTCTGGATTATTTCCCGAACATTATCGAGACCGGTATGGAGAACGCTGCCAAAGGCATCGACCTGCTTTCCAAGATCCGGTTGCGTCGCCGTGCAAAGTACCCAGGTCACCCCAAAGTGTTCGCTCATCTGCTGCATTACCCGGGTGATCGGCTCGTGGTAGTCACGCGGAATCTGTTGAGCCTCATCCAGAATCACAATGCTGTTCACCAGATTATGCAATTTCCGACAGCGACTGGTTCTGCTGGCAAACAGGGATTCAAATAACTGGACGTTCGTCGTGACAATCAACGGCGCATCCCAATTTTCTGCAGCTAGCCTAGATCCTGCATTCTCCATCCCGGGATCAACATCCAGGCTGCTGTGGTGTTCCAGCACAGCCTCCTCGCCGAGAAACTCCCGAAACACGTCCGCGTTCTGCTCAATGATGCTGGTGAAGGGGATGGCGTACACAACTCGCGACTTACCATGCGTTCTGGCATGCTCCAACGCAAACCCCAGACTGGCGAGTGTCTTTCCTCCACCCGTGGGAACCGTCAGACTGAATATCCCTGGTGACTCGTGAGCACTCCGTTGGCAAGCATCGAAGATCGCCTTTCGAGTTCGATTTAACGGGGTATCATCGGCCGCTTTCTGTAACTGATTCATGCGTGCAGAGAACGCTGAATGAAGTTCAGATAGTTCCGGTAATCGACCTCTCTGATTGACCCGTTCAGGAGCCATGTAGCTTTCGGTATCCAGAAAATCGGCATCCACCAGGCCCGAAAACAACAGCCGCATCCATAGACTGATAGAATCCGTGTTCCTGGCCGGTTCCGGAATATCCGGCCGTTCCGCAGTTAACAGGTTTTCAGGGATCTTCGCCTCCATGGCTTCAGAGTATTCCGGCCCTGCCTCTTTCAAGCGAAACTGCAATGAGCCACGACCACCAGACCAGTCCGGCAGCCCTGCGTGGTGCCCGGCAATCAGATAGGCAATGATGTAACCCGGCACGGATGGCCATTGATTAATCGCATGAACCGCACCTGCCGTGGAATGGGTCACCCGTTGCGGACTTTCTACGTGAGCGTTTTCCCGTTCATATCCGGAGGCATCGCGAATGTATTTCTGAAAGGCACAACGATACTTGCCGAGATCGTGCCAAAGTCCAGCAGCCAGGCCCCAACCCGAAGACTGAAATGTTCCCGCTTTAGATGCACTGAGCTTTGCCACTTTCTGCAAATGCTCCTCTAGGCGATGCGGTTCATGCCAATCGCCGGAAGAGTCATCTTGCTTCACGTGGGCAACATAGCCGTGGTTATTCATTCCAATCCTCGAAACCTTTACTTGTTTTATGGATACCAGCTTAAGTCAACCGATGCCCCAACCACTGCACCACTGAAAAAATCCTCAGTAGATTTCTGCCATTCTGCGAACCCTGGCCACCACTTCGCGCCTCAGGCTTTCCGGCGCTAAAACCTCAACATCCGGCCCATAACGCAATACCTCCATAATCAACTCGCGCTCATCGGAGTAGGGAACATGAAGGTGGTAGCTTTTTTCACGCCACTCACTTTTTTGCTCCTCATGCCAGATCTCTTCGGCCACCCAGCGGGCCGCATGCTCGGTGAACTTCAGGTGAGCTGTTTGTGTGGCTGCGCCCGCAAATATTCCGAAGCCGGAGCCTACAAAGGCATCCAAATCAGCTTTCGATACTTTTTTAGATGGATCATCAGAAACGGAGGGGGCAGACATTCGGTCCAGTGAAAACAGCCGAAGGGCCTTTGCTTCGTTACAAATAGCCAGCAAATACCAATTAGAGCGGTAATGTACTAACCGCTGTGGGTGCACGGTTCGAAACTTGTCTGTGCCCGTGCTTCTTGAGAGGTAATGGAAGGTCAGGCATTTGCCCGAGAGCGTTGCTTCTGCAACCGGATCAAAAATATGGTGTTCCGCTGCGCGGGTCTGGATTGGTTGGATTCGAATCCGCTCACTGATGGTCTCGGCATCGTGGCCGGATTCACCCAGCAATTCCCGAATTCTTGTCCTGAGCGGAGCCAGGCGATTGGTGATTAGACCTGGCTGAACGTTCTCCAGCAGGTACTCGCAGGCTAGCAGGGCATACAGTTCTGCTGGATTCATCCAAAACCCCGGCAGCTCGAATACAGGTGCTTTCGGTGCATAGTGGTGGCCGTTCTCTTCCCGGCAGTATTCGATTGGAGCGCCCAGGGAATCTCGCAGGTATTCGAAGTCTCGGGTTATGGTATTCCGGCTGGCCTCCAGTTCTTCCATGAACCTGCGCATGGAGACTGGCTTTTTAGCACTGCGAAGTAATTCGTGGATTCGGTAAATGCGGTAAAAACGGCTCACTTGCTCTCCTTGCTGAACATCCCTCCTTAAGCAAGGTTAGCTACATATACATTCGGTTGCCACTTTAAGTTACAAACGCTCACCACCGCCCCTGCAAGGTAGCCACAATTCTCCGGCTACCCGCGTTATCCCGGTGTTCACACACATAGATACCCTGCCAGGTACCCAGGGCCAGATGGCCGTGACTGATGGGCAGCGTCAGTGACGGGCCGATCATCACACTCTTGATGTGGGCCGGCATGTCGTCCGGGCCTTCCATGGTGTGCTCATAATGCGGAGCATTCTGGGGCACCATAACGTTGAAATGGCGCTCCAGGTCGCCCCGGACATCGGGATCGGCATTCTCGTTGACCGCCAGGGAAGCGGAGGTATGCTGGATGAACAGGTGCAGCAGCCCCACTTCGCAGTTGGTCAGTTCCGGCGCCTGGGCCAGAATTTCATTGGTGACCAGGTGAAAGCCCCTCGGTAATGGTGCCAGTTCGATGGTGTTCTGATGCCAGATCATGATGCTGCCTCCGGTTACTTTTGCAGTTCGTCCCAGGGGTGTACGGGCACTACCGCGTCTTCCGACACTTCACTCTCGAAGGAACTGCGGAAGTAGTCCATGGCCTTTTCGGCTTCGCCCAGCTCGTCGAAGCGGGCAATGTGATAAATGGCCTCGCCCTCGTTCACCAGCGGCAGATTGTTCACGCAGATCACAATACCGGAACAGGGGGAGGTGATCGCCACCTCCGACTCACCAAAGGGGTCCGCCACCATGGCCAGTCTCTGGCCTTTACGCACCTTCTGGCCGAGGCTGGCCACGGGGCGCATGATGCCGTCCATATCCGCCCGCACCCACTGTGAATTAGCCGCCGTTTCAGAGCGCTTTCTGGGCGCCCTCGGGCCTTTCTTGGCAGGCACCATTTCCAGCTCCCGCATCACCCGGATAATACCCTTCACACCGCTGGCGATAACCACATCATCAAAGCGCAGGGCCTCACCGCCCTCGAAGGTGATGACCGGAATATCCAGGGAATCGGCGTAGGCCCGCAGGCTGCCTTCCCGAAGACCTGCATTAATGATGATGGGGGCGCCAAAGGCATCCGCCATTCGGGAGGTTTCCGGGTTCTTCAGCTCGGCCCGGATTTGCGGCAGGTTGAAGCGGTGAATGGCGCCGGTGTGCAGGTCGATAATGTGGGTGACCTTTTCCATAATTTGGGTGCGCAACAGGTAGGCAATGCGGCCGCCCAGCGAACCGGTTTCCGAGCCCGGGAAGCAACGGTTCAGGTCCCGGCGGTCCGGCAGGTAACGGGTGCGCTGCACAAACCCGAAGATGTTAACGATAGGAACGGCCACCAGCGTGCCCCGCAGGTGCCGTAAGGCAGAGTTCTTCAGTACCCGACGGATGATCTCCACACCATTTATTTCATCACCATGAATGGCGCCACACACCATGAGTACCGGGCCATCGCGGCGGCCGTGCACCACTTCGACCGGTATGTGCAGTGGTGTGTGGGTATAAAGCTTGGCAACGGGAACTTCCACAGTCTCCCGGGTACCGGCTTTCACCTGGACGCCGGCTATTTCGAACGGTGCTCTGGCCACTTTGCTCAACCCCTGCCCCTCGTCTTTGTTTTCCAGGGTTTGTAGTTCTTTTCAGTCCAGTTAATGATCATGCCTGCCACGTTCTTGCCAGTGGCATTCTCGATGCCTTCCAGGCCCGGCGACGAGTTCACTTCCATCACCAGCGGGCCACGGCTGGAGCGCAACAGATCCACACCGGCCACGTTCAGGCCCATGGCCTTGGCGGCGGTAATGGCCGTGCGGCGTTCTTCCGGGGTAATCCGCACCAGCGAGGCGGTACCGCCCCGGTGCAGGTTGGAGCGAAATTCACCCTCGGCGCCCTGACGTTTCATGGCGGCAATCACCTTGTCACCAATCACGAAACAGCGGATGTCGGCACCGCCGGCTTCCTTGATGAACTCCTGCACCAGGATGTCTGCCTTCAGGCCCATAAACGCTTCAATTACAGATTCTGCCGCCTTGCGGGTTTCTGCCAGCACCACGCCAATGCCCTGGGTACCCTGCAGCAGCTTGATGACCACCGGCGCGCCGCCCACCATTTTAAGCAACTCCGGCACGTTGTCCGGTTTGTTGGCGAAACCGGTCACCGGCATTCCAACACCCTTTCGGGCCAGCAGCTGCAGGGAACGCAATTTGTCTCTGGAACGGGTAATGGCCACGGATTCGTTCAGAGGAAATACGCCCATCATTTCAAACTGGCGCAGTACAGCGGTACCGTAGAAGGTTACAGAAGCGCCAATCCGGGGGATCACCACGTCGAAGTCTTCCAGCACTTCTTCGTGATAGTGGATCAGCGGGTTCGCGGAGGTGATGTTCATGGAGCAATGCAGGGCATCAATCACCTTCACTTCGTGGCCACGGTTAACGCCCTCCTCCACCAGACGCCGGGTTGAGTAAAGGTGACGGTTTCGCGACAGTACCGCAATTTTCATATTCAGGTCCTTAATGCCGGCTTACCGGCCAGGTAGGAAGCTTCAGGGTAGATCAGGGACCGGCCTGCCATGGCGGTGCGCCCCAGTAACATCCGGAACCGCATGGAATCCCGGTTGGTCAGTGTCATTTCAATCGGCCAGCTTTGGTCGCCAACCACCAGTGTGGTCTCAATCACCAGGCGCATTTCCTTGTGGCCTCCGGAGTCCGATACCGTTCGCTCATCAAGCACTTTGGCATCGCACTCCACCACCTGGTGCATATCGTTCTGAATGGGATGTACCCAGAATTTTACTCTGCGTTCTCCGTTCTCCGTATAGGGTTCAGTACGGAATGTGTGCAGGCAGGAGGTTCGAGCCCCCGTATCCACCTTCGCCTTGATCCGGCCAATGTCCAGATCCGGCAACCCCACCCATTCACGCCAACCCAAGGCGATCTTGCCTTCGGCCTTGGTTGGGGGAACGGTTTTAATTAAGTCAGCTGTCTCTGTCGACATCCGGGGAATCCTTATCTTTTTGTTGTTCCGGGCGCATCAGTTGCACACGGAATGGCGCAGAGTGGCTACCGGCATAGATGCTGGTATGGGGAAAGGGAATCTCGATGCCTTGCGCGTCCAGGGTTTTCTTGATCGATACCATCATGCTGCCGCGGCCTTCGAAGAACTTATCTTTCGGTACCCAGAAGGAGAACTGCAAGTCTACGGAGGAAGCACCGAAGCCGGTAACCAGCACAAACGGTTTGGGCTCCTCCAGGCTTGTCGGATTCTTTTCGGCCAGGTCCAGCAAAATCTCACTCACGCGCTCGACATCCTCGGCATAGGCGATACCCACCGCCAGATCGATCCGGCGAATAGGAAAACGGGACCGGTTCACCACACGGGTTTTGATCAGGGTCTCATTAGGAATTCGGACATAAAGGTTATCCGGGGTGCGCAGCTTCACGCTGAGCAAATCGATGGTGACGATTTCTCCAATGGTGGCATCGACCTCAATAAAATCACCTATTTCGAAGGGCTTTTCCATCACCAGGAACAACCCGCTTATGATATTAGACGCCGACGTTTGCGAGGCAAAGCCGATGGCCACGGTCAGGATACCGGCTGCACCCAGGACAACTTCGAGCGAGAAACCCGCCTCCCGCAGAGCTGCCATGGCGAATAACATGAAAATGGCGTAGAAGAACAACCGGCGAATCATCACCATGTGGTGGCGCGACACACGGTTTTCTACCATGCGCCCAATACTGCGGGCCACCAGTGACCCGAGAACCATACCCAGAACCAGCAAGAAACCGGCAGACAACCACTGCCCCCAGGCAATCCCATTGATGACCTGAGTCATGGTTGCGAGAATTGCATCCAACACTTGAGCGCTCCTGTTTTGGCTTTCAGCCGAACATGTGATCGAAGGCCCGAACCAGCCTTCTGCCTCTGGCCAATTTTTCCCGGGCCGGTGCAATTGCTTCACACTGGCCCGCCTCGGGAATGACCGAGGTGGCGATCTGCAGGCTCGCCGAGTTCATGTCTGTTTCACATTCAACGGTGATGCCGGGCGTCCAGAGCTGACCTTTGTCGTTTCTGAACAGCGGCAGCAGGGGCGTCGGTATGCTGAAGCGCTCCAGAAGCAGAGACTTCTCTCGGCTGTTGATTATGGTTACCGGAGTAACAGCGCGCCAGGGCCGTTTGGGCACGGCTTCCAGCGACAAGCGTCCGTAGGTGGACGAGGCGTAACACAGCTCACCTTCCCGGGTATTTCGACCCAACCAGGTCAAGGAAGGAGGCGCCAGAGGTATTTCTGCCAGCTCCACCTTGTCTTCGCCAACACAGATTTTCATCCATAGCGAAGTACCCACATACAGAACACAGCGTGCACCGGGCGGAACGGTCAACGGCTGGTAGGGCCGAATAACCGTTGGCAGGCTGGCCATGGCGGGATAAAAGCTGACTGAACCGTTGTCTCCTGATCGTACAAACCGCTGAACATCAATCTCAGCAGAAGGCAGGGTATGGCCCACCGACTCGGTCCAGAAATCGGGATCAGAATCAACCTCAACCTTCTGCTGCCGGATCTGCCACTCAAGATCCAGCAAGGTAACCCACAGCCGGGTGTGGCCAAGCTGGTGCTGCTGGGTCTGGCCGGAGGCCAACTGATAGGAATGCGCCCAGATACCATCGCGCTGGCTTTCGGTAGCTTCAGTCATGCCGCGGAAAGAACTCCTTTGGGGGTGGCCGGCTATTCTGCTTCACTATAATCCAATCCGGTAGTTACAGCGAATATACAAGCCAATGATTTACTGGCTGTAATTTCCACTACGCTCGACGTAAGAGACGGTATTCCGATGACAGAACTGGTCTGGTTCCGCAACGACCTCCGCCTGGCAGACAACGCGGCCCTCACCGCAGCCTGCGCCCGCAGCAAACCCGTGACGGCCTGTTTCCTGGTAACGCCAGGGCAATGGCAGGAGCACGACTGGTCTGCCGCGCGGGTGCAGTTCGTGCTTGAGCACGCCAATGTCCTGGCCCGCCAGCTGGCCAAGCTGGGCATTGCACTATCATTTCTGTATGCGGATACCTTTGCTGAAAGCCTCGACAAGCTGGAAGCATTCTGCAAACAACACCAGATTGCAGGCCTGCACTTCAACGAAGAATACGGCATTAACGAGCGGAAACGGGACAAGCAGGCCCACGACCGGCTGACCGCGCTCGGCATCCGGGTGGCTAAGTACCGGGATCAGACCGTGGCCCCCGTCGGCCAGATTCTGACCCAGCAGAACGAGCCCTATTCCGTATTCACTCCCTTCTCCCGACGCTGGCGTAGCTGGATAGAGGAAATCCAGCCCACGCTGTACCCAACGCCATCGTCCATGGGGCCAGAGGTAGAGCCGGAGCAAACCGATACCCTGCCAGCACCATTCAACGATGCGCCGAAACCCTTGGTGGCCATCGGCGAAGACGCCGCCCATCAGCAACTGGATAATTTCCTGGAGGCACGGGCAAAAGGTTACAAAGATAACCGGGACTTCCCGACCGTGGACGGCACTAGCCAGCTCTCGCCTTACCTGGCCAACGGAGTTCTGTCCGGGCGCCAGTGCCTTATCGCAGCCAGGCAGTCTGGGCTCTCCGGCGACGGCATCGAGACGTGGATCAATGAAATCGCCTGGCGGGATTTTTACGTTCACATTCTTTACCACTATCCGCGCGTCAGCATGCACCGAGCCTTCAAACGCGAGACGGAGGCGCTGGTATGGAACGAGCCGGGCGAGCACTTTGAGGCCTGGAAGGAGGGCCGAACCGGCATTCCCATTGTGGACGCCGCCATGCGCCAGCTGAAGCAAACCGGCTGGATGCATAACCGCCTGCGGATGATCACCGCCATGTTCCTGACCAAGAACCTGTTTATCGACTGGCGGCTGGGCGAAGCCTGGTTCATGCAGAATCTGGTGGATGGTTTTCTGGCATCGAACAACGGGGGCTGGCAGTGGAGTGCGTCAACCGGTACCGATGCAGCGCCCTATTTCCGGGTGTTTAATCCGGTAACACAGAGTGAGCGGTTTGACCCGAAGGGAGAGTTCATCCGGCAGTGGATTCCGGAATTAGCGAAACTGGATAATAAACGAATCCACGACCCGTCAATGGGAGGTGTTATTCCTCGGGGTTACCCCAGACCCATAGTGGATCTGAAAGAATCCCGAAAAGAAGCCATCGCAAAGTTTCAGGCGCTAAAGGACTAACTCAGAAGTTGGCAGGCGGGGTTGGGGGAGGCCTCCCCCAACCCTGCCTTACTCCGAAATCACGAGGAACACACCGGACAATCAGGATCCTTAGCCAGTTTCATTTCCCGCCACTCCATCTGCCAGGCATCCAGGATGAGCAAGCGACCGACCAGGGGCTTGCCTACCTCTGAGATCACTTTTATTGCTTCCATGGCCTGAGCGGAGCCGATCATGCCGACTAACGGAGCGATAACGCCCGCCTCAGAACACGTCAGATCTTCATTACCCTGTTCGGGATACAGGCAGTGGTAACAGGGACTTTCTGGCCGCCGGGGATCGTAAACAGACAACTGCCCTTCACCACGAATGGCAGCACCGGATACCAACGGAACCTTGTTGGCGACCGAGGCCCGGTTCAACGCAAAACGGGTATTGAAGTTATCAGTACAGTCCAGCACCAGCGTGGATTCAGCAACCAGCTGTTTGAGGTCGTCGCCATCCACCCGCCGATTCACCGCACTAACGGCGATCTCCGGGTTGATCGCCCTTACCCGCTGGGCCAGGCGCTCCGCTTTTGAATCACCCAGCCAGCTCTGTTTAAACGCAATCTGCCGTTGCAGGTTGGCCAGTTCGATCTGGTCATCGTCTACCAGAGTCAGATGGCCAACGCCGGCTGCGCCCAGATACAAGGCTACCGGGCAACCCAAACCACCGGCGCCGATCACCAGCACATGGGCGGCCTTGAGTTTTTCCTGACCGGCGATGTCGAACCGGGGCATCAGGATCTGGCGGCTGTATCGGAGCAGTTCTTCATCGCTGAGCATGATCAGTCTCGCTACTGGTCGCTGGCTGGTTTTCGGGCCAAGGTCATTCGGTCGTTTCTGCCGTAGTCTTTGCGGGTTTCTATGTTGCGCCATCCGGCTGCGGCAAACAAATCCCGAACGGCCTCGCCCTGGTCGTAACCGTGTTCCAGCAGCATCCAGCCTTCGGGGTTCAGGCGTTTAAGGCCTTCGGTGACCAGCAACCGGATGTCGTCCAGGCCATCATCACCTGCCACCAAAGCTGATGATGGTTCAAATCGCACGTCGCCTTCGTTCAGGTGACGGTCACTGGCGGGTATATAAGGAGGATTGGAGATCAGCAGGTCAAATCCACCCGCGGGGATCTGGTCGAACCAGTGGCTCTGCACCACGGTAATCGGCAGCTGCAGGGACCGACTGTTTTCCCGGGCCAGTTCGACGGCCTCTTCAATACGATCGCTGGCCATAATCTGCCACTTAGCTTTCTCGCTGGCCAGCGCGAGCGCAATGGCGCCGGTACCGGTGCCAAGATCCAGCACGCGGGCGATTTCAGGCAGCGGTAGTTCCAACGCGGTTTCCACCAGGCACTCGGTGTCTGGCCGGGGAATCAGGGTGGAAGGGCTGACTTTCAGGGGCAATGACCAGAATTCCTGCTGGCCCAGCAGGTAGGCGATGGGTACTCCCTTAACTCGTTCAGCCACCAATTCGCGAAACGCTTGCGCCTGATCAGGGGCTACTTCCCGCTCGGGCCAGGCCCGGAAGCTGGTGCGGCCCAGGCCGGTTACGTGGCTCAACACTAATTCGGCGTCCAGCCGCGGGGAATCACCACCAATCTGTTCAATGGCGTTATTCAGAAGGGTTTCACAGGTCAGCGAGGACTCACTGCTCATTGGCCAGTTCTGCCAGTAATTCGGCCTGGTGTTCCTGTTGCAGGGGTACCACCACCGCGTCGAGATCGCCGGCAATCACCTCGTCCAGCTTGTACAAGGTAAGGTTGATGCGGTGGTCAGTCACCCGGCCCTGGGGGAAATTGTAGGTGCGAATACGTTCCGAGCGGTCGCCACTGCCCACCAAACTTTTGCGGGTTTCCGCCATGCTCTTCTGCTGTTTCTCCAGCTCGGCGTTCTGCAGCCGGGACGCCAGCAGGCTCAGAGCCTTGGCGCGGTTTTTGTGCTGGGAACGCTCTTCCTGGCACTCCACCACAATGCCGGTGGGCAGGTGGGTGATACGGATGGCGGAGTCGGTTTTGTTGACATGCTGGCCACCGGCACCGGAGGAGCGGAAGGTGTCGACGCGCAAATCAGCCTTATTTATCTCGATGGCTTCTGATTCATCGGCCTCCGGAATCACGGCCACGGTGCAGGCGGAGGTGTGAATGCGGCCCTGGGACTCGGTTTCCGGTACCCGCTGCACCCGGTGGGCTCCAGACTCAAACTTGAGCGTTCCGTAGACGCCATCTCCTGACACCCGGGCGATGACTTCTTTATAGCCGCCGTGCTCACCCTCGTTCTCGCTCAGCACTTCCACCTGCCAACGGTGTTTTTCCGCATAACGGGAATACATGCGGAACAGGTCGCCGGCAAAAATCGCGGCTTCGTCACCGCCGGTACCGGCGCGCACTTCCAGGAACACGTTCTTGGTGTCGTTCGGGTCTTTCGGCAGCATCAAGCGCTGCAGCTCTTCGTCAAGCTCTTCGCTACGCGCTTCGGCGGCGGCCAGTTCTTCTTCCGCCATGGCCCTCATCTCGGCGTCGCCGTCTTTGGCCAGTTCTTTCGCTTCCGCGATATCCTCATGGGATTGGCGCCAGGCCTGGAAACACTTTACCACCGGCTCAATCTCAGAAAATTCCCGGGACAGTTCCCGGAATTTGTCCTGGTTGGCAATCACCGAGGCATCGCTCAGCAACGCGTTGACCTCCTCGAACCGTTCAACAAGCTGTTCGAGGCGGGACTGGATCGATGGCTTCATAATTTTTCCGTGGTGGTGGGCTCGTCAGCTTCCAGGGCATCAAGCTGATACAGCTCCCGCAGGCATTCGGTGACTTCGGTGCGGCCCTCGGCCATGGCTTTACGCACTTGTACAGAGGGCTGGTGAAGCAGTTTGTTGGTGAGGCCACGTGCCAGGCTGCGCAGCACCGTCTCCGGGTCAACGCCGTTGCGTAAGGCACGCAGGGCCTTTTCAGATTCAATATCCCGCAGCAGTTCGGCACGCTGGCGAAACACTTTCAGGGTAGAGACCGCATCCAGGGCCCGGAGCTGGTCCAGGAATTCCTGTACGCCACTGCTGATCAGGTTCTCGGCTTCGCGGGCAGCACCTTCACGGGAACGGATGTTTTCTTCGATTACCTGCCGCAGATCGTCAACGGTATAGAGATACACATCGGCCAGCGACCCCACCTCCGGCTCAATATCCCGGGGAACCGCAATGTCGACCATGAAGAACGGACGGTGTTTGCGCTTCTTCAGCGCGCGCTCCACCGCTCCCTTGCCAAGTATTGGCAACGGGCTGGCCGTAGAGGAAATGATGATGTCGACGTCCGCCAGGTGATCGGGAATTTCCGACAGAACAATGCCCTTGCCACCGTGCAGTTCGGCCAGCGCCTGGGCACGTTCCAGGGTGCGATTGGCCACCAGGAAGTCTTTCACGCCGGCATCGGCCAGGTGGCGGGAGACCAGTTCAATGGTTTTGCCGGCGCCAATCAGCAACGCCTTGTTGCGGGACATATCGGCAAAGATATGATGCGCCATGCTGACAGAGGCATAGGCCACCGACACCGGGTTTTCCCCAATCGCGGTCTGGGTGCGAACTCGCTTGGCTACCGAGAAGGTCTGCTCAAACAGGCGGGACAGAAAAGAACCGGTGGCCCCATGCTCGCGAGCCAGGGAGTAGGCATCCTTCAACTGACCGAAGATTTGCGGTTCGCCCAGCACCATGGAATCCAGCCCCGCCGCTACGCGCATCATATGGCGAACGGCTTCGGAATCCCGGTGAACGTAGAGCACCTCCTCAAGGTCGGCTACATCCAGCTCATGAAAACCGGCCAGCCAACGCAGTACCGTGGGCGCGCAGTCGTCGTCTCCGGCCAGGTAAAGTTCGGTGCGGTTGCAGGTAGACAGAATGGCCGCTTCGCTGGCACCGGACGCCGCCCGGAGTTCCGAGAAGGCTTCCGCCATCCGCTCCGGGGTAAACGCCACACGTTCGCGGATTTCCACGGGTGCGGTTCGGTGATTGATTCCCAGTGTCAGCAATGCCATTTCGAGGTTAAAAAACCTTATGCCAGTCGACGAACATATTGTGCCATTCTACCGGTGAGGGCCACCGCCTGCCACCCGAAAACACGTCGCCTTCGGGAACTGCGGACAGGTTGGGCAAGTTCAAATGCTTATGCCATTATAGAGGCTCGGCCACGGCCTAAACCCGATCTGCCTCAATTCTACGGCAGAACAGAACATACTCTGACGTACTGCCGACAGCACACGGGAAGTTGCATGCAAAAATCCGCACCGTATCTGGTTACCAGCCTGCTGGCCTTCACCATTGCCGCCCTGCCCGGCTGCGCCAGCTTTTCCGGAACGACAGAACCAAAGGCTGATGAACCTACTCCCATAGCGGTCACCCCGACGCCACAGGAAGAGATTCGTTATGCGGATTTCGAGCCAGAAGTGCTTTACCAACTCCTGGCGGCGGAGATTGCTGCCCAGCGTGGGCGCTATGATGTAACCCTGGTCAACTACCTGCAGGCAGCCAAAACCTCAAAAGATCGCGGCGTCATCACTCGTGCCATGCGCATTGCCCAGTCCCTGAATGCCGATAACGCGCAGCAACAACTGGCAGACCTATGGCTGCAACTGGAGCCCGACAACCTGCTGGCACACCGGGTTTCTGCCATACAGGCAGTCAAACGCCAGGATCTTGAAACCGCTCTGGTCCATATGGAACGCATTATGGAGCAGGGAGAGGATGCCGACTTTGACAGCCTGGCAGCCATGTCTGCCAACCTGCCTCCGGCCCAGCAACGGGAACTGCTTCAGCTCTATGAGCAACTGGCCGAACGGCACCCGGACAATCTCGAGCTTGAGTACAGCATTGCCCTGCTTCTGAAAATCACCGGCGCGCCGGAGCAAGCCCTGGAGCGTATCGAACGGCTTACTAACCGGGAGCCCAACTTCCAGCCCGCCATCGCACTCAAAGGTGACCTGCTGTACCAGACAGGCCAAACAAGAGAAGCACTGAATTACCTGACCACAAACACTCGGCGATTTCCGGCCAACCGGCAACTGGGCACACTGTATGGCCGAATCCTGATTAACGAAGGGGAGCTCCAAGCCGCCCAGGACGAATTCGAACGGCTGGTCCAACGCTACCCCCAAACCCCGGGGCTCAGGCTGTCATTTGCCCTGGTCGCCCTGGAAAACCGTCAGCCAGAGCTGGCCAAAGAAGAGCTGACTGAGTTGATCGAACAGGGCCACCATACCGATGAAGCCAGCTACTACCTCGGCCGCATCGAGGAGGAAGAAGGTAACATCGCCAACGCTATCGGCTTTTACATGAGCGTAGAGGGCGGAAACTACTTCTTCCCCGCCCTGTCCCGGGCAAGCGAGCTGCAGGCCGAAACCGGGGATCTGGCCGGCGCACTTGCCAGAATTGACACGCTGAGGGATTCAAACCCGGGGCAGGCCGAAAATTTCTGGCTGCTGGAAGTCAACCTGCTGCTCGACCAGCAGCGCGAACAGGACGCCATGGCAGCCGCGGACCAGGCCCTGGAGGCATTCCCTGAAAACATTCAGATCCGCTATGCCCGAGCCATGTTGCACGACACGCTGGGCAACACTGGACAGGCTGAGGAAGATCTGAGGGCAATCCTGTCACAACAACCAGACAATGCAGTGGCACTGAACGCACTCGGGTACATTCTGACCATTCGCACGGAGCGACTGGACGAAGCCCGCAGTTACATTGAGCGGGCGCTGGCGCTGGACCCAAATAATCCCGCCATTCTCGACAGCATGGGCTGGGTACTGTTTCGCCAGGGCAACACCGAAGCCGCCCTTGAATACCTGGCCGACGCCTGGGCTGCCTACCCGGACCCGGAAGTGGCCGCCCACTACGGGGAAGCCCTGTGGGTCACCGGAAATGAAGAACAGGCCCGCGTTATCTGGGAAGAAGGCCTGGAGCAGGACCCGGACCACGACATCCTGATTGAAACCATCCAACGCCTGACCGGCAACGGAAATTCCTGATGTTGAGGAATCTGTGCGCCGCCCTGATGCTACTCACCCTGCTGGGCGGCTGCACCACCATTCAACTGGAACCACTCCCGGAGGGCATGACCGACCAGCCCCCAGCCAACTGGGCTGAACGGTCCCGCACGCTTGGTCAATTCCAGCACTGGCAGCTTTCCGGGAAACTGGCGGTGCGCCAACCTTCAGACAGTGGCACCGCTGTGATTAACCACTGGGAGCAGCAAGGCGAATACTATGACCTTGCGCTGTCATCGTCCTTTCTGGGGATGGGCAGCACCAACCTGCGCGGAACACCGGGATTTCTCGAACTGCAACTGGCTAACGGCGACACCTACCAATCATCGAACCCGGAACAGCTGGTACAGGCTGCAACCGGCTGGCAACTGCCGATCGACAGCCTGACCTGGTGGATTCGAGGGCTACCAGCACCGGACGGCAATTTCCGGCTATTGTTCGATGACCAGCAACGGCTAGCCATCATTCGCCAGGACGGCTGGGAAATACGCTACGATCGCTGGCAGGCGTTCATTGATGATCTGCCTCAGCTCCCCGCCCGAATCACCGCCCTGAAGGACGACAAGCGCGTTCGAGTGGTGATCAGTGACTGGCAGAGAAAGGATTGAGCACGTGAGCAACAGCATTACCCTGCCCTCGCCGGCCAAGCTCAACCTGTTCCTGCACATCGTGGGCAGACGACCCGATGGCTATCACGAACTACAAACCCTGTTTCAGTTTCTCGATTACGGCGACGAGATCACCTTCACCCTGACCCCGGGGGATGCCCGCATACGCCTTGAGGAACCGGTTCCCGGGGTACCTGACAACGACAACCTCATTATTCGCGCAGCCCGTGCCCTGGCCGAACGCGCCAGCCACGCATTACCCGGCGTGACGATCCGCATTCAAAAACGACTTCCCATGGGCGGCGGCCTCGGGGGCGGCAGCTCCAACGCCGCGACCACCCTGGTAGCACTAAACCACCTCTGGGAACTGCATCTTGATGAAGACGAGCTTGCCGAGCTGGGCCTGGATCTGGGCGCCGATGTACCGGTGTTCGTTCGCGGCCGCTCCGCCATTGGCGAAGGGGTGGGTGAAAAGCTCACGCCCGCCAATCCACCGGAAGACTGGTTTGTGGTCCTCAAGCCTGACTGCGAAATAAACACCGGGAAGATTTTTTCGGAAGAAGGGTTGACAAGGGACACCCCAAAAATGAAAATAGCGCCCGCTTTTGAGGGAGACGCCTCGAGGTACCGAAACGACTGTGAGGATGTAGTTCGAAAACTGTATCCGGAGGTTAACAAGAGCCTGGAATGGCTTTCACAATTCGGACCTGCAAGATTAACCGGAACCGGGGCTTGCATTTTTGGACGTTTCCCGACAGAATCCGCAGCCCGGATTATCTGGGAAAGCAAACCCTCCGGCATCACGGGGTTCGTAGCTAAAGGGGTGAACCATTCACCTCTGCACAAAAAGCTGACAGAGCTGAAATGATGCCAAGAAAGCACGATGATATTGGGGTGTCGCCAAGTGGTAAGGCAACGGGTTTTGATCCCGTCATGCGCAGGTTCGAATCCTGCCACCCCAGCCACCTTTCTCCCGCTTCTTCTGAATCAAACGCCGATACTGAGAAGGATGCTGTCGTGTCCAAATTGATGATCTTCGCTGGCAATGCCAACCCTGAACTGGCGCGCGATATTGCCAGGAAACTGCATATTCCCATGGGCCAGGCCACCGTTGGCCGTTTCAGCGATGGTGAGACCACCGTTGAGATCAATGAAAATGTTCGTGGTCACGACGTTTTCATTATCCAGCCCACCTGCTACCCCACCAACGACAACCTGATGGAACTGATCGTGATGGCCGACGCCCTGCGCCGCGCTTCCGCCACACGGATCACCGCCGTTATCCCTTATTACGGATACGCCCGCCAGGATCGTCGGGTTCGCTCTACCCGGGTAGCCATCAGCGCCAAAGTGGTTGCTGACATGATTTCCAGCATTGGCGTCGACCGTGTGCTGACCGTAGACCTCCACGCTGACCAGATTCAGGGCTTCTTCGACATCCCGGTGGACAACATCTACGCCACCCCGGTGCTGCTTGAAGACATCGAAAAGCAGCGGTTCGAAAACTTTGTCGTGGTATCCCCGGATGTAGGCGGGGTTGTACGCGCCCGCGCCGTTGCCAAGCGCCTGGATGATGCCGACCTGGCCATCATCGACAAACGCCGCCCGAAGGCCAACGTTTCCCAGGTTATGCACATCATCGGTGACGTCAAAGACAAAACCTGCATCCTGGTTGACGACATCGTCGATACCGCCGGCACCCTGTGCAAGGCAGCCAACGCCCTGAAAGAGCACGGCGCCTCCCGCGTAGTCGCCTATATTACCCACCCGGTGCTGTCTGGCCCGGCCGTCGAGAACATCAACAACTCGGAGCTGGACGAACTGGTGGTGTGCGACACCATTCCATTGGGTGACAAAGCCAAAAATTGTGCTAGAATCCGCCCCCTCAGCATGGCAGGACTGCTTGCCGAATCGATTCGTCGGGTGAGTAACGAAGAGTCCATCAGCGCCATGTTTGAGAACGTCTGAACGGGCAAAGCTCCGCAACACTCAGACTTAAAGGCAGTTTTCGGGTCGGGAGTCCAACAGGGCTCCCGACTCTTTTAGTCGATCGGAAAAATCCGGTCATTCAAAGAACTCATCTGTTCCGAGCCTGGTCGCGGGCCGCTCAGATGAACAACGAGGTACATACCATGTCTCAGGAATTCCTTATTGAAGCATTTCCTCGTGACGATCAGGGGAAAGGTGCGAGCCGCCGCCTGCGTCGCGAAGAGCGTAAAATCCCAGCCATCATCTACGGTGGCGGAAAAGACGCAACGCCGGTCTCCATCTGGCACAACGAGCTGAAAAAGGCCCTCGAAAACGAAGCCTTCTTCTCTCACATCCTGACCATCGACATTCAGGGCAAAAAAGAAAGCGTGATCCTGAAGGATCTGCAGCGCCATCCGTACAAGCTGCTGCTGACCCACGCCGACTTCCTGCGCGTAGACAAGGATCACGAGATCCACGTTAACGTACCGCTGCACTTCATCAACGAAGACACTGCGCCGGCCGTTAAACTCCAGGGTGGTATTGTTTCCCACACCATGACCGAAGTGGAAGTTATCTGTCTGCCGCAGAACCTGCCTGAGTTCATCGAAGTCGACCTGACTGACGTCGCCATGGACCAGGTTGTCCACCTGAGCGACCTGAAACTGCCGAAAGGCGTTCGTGTTGCTGCCCTGCTGCAGGGTGAAGACCACGACCAGCCGGTTGCCTCTATCCACAAGCCGAAAGGTGCCAAGGCGGACGACGCTGAAGACGCCGAAGGCGAGGAAGGCGGCGAGGAGTAATCACTCCGGGGGCAAAGGCGAATGGCACAGGATATTGTCATGGTGGTTGGCCTGGGAAATCCCGGCGCCGACTACGAGAATACCCGCCACAACGCCGGCGCCCTGTTCGTCGAAGCGCTGGCCCGCCATGCGGGCCAGACGCTACGCCCCGAAAAGAAGTACCACGGGCTTTACGCCCGCATTCAGTGGCAGGGCCTCGACCTGCACCTTCTGAACCCCAGCACTTTCATGAACCGCAGCGGCATTGCCATCAAGGCCCTGGCGGACTTCTTCAAGATTTCTCCTGAACAGATTCTGGTTGCCCACGACGAGCTCGACCTGCCCCCCGGCACGGCCAAGCTGAAGAAAGGCGGCGGCCACGGCGGCCATAACGGCCTGAGGGACACCATTGCCCACCTCGGCACCAACGACTTCCAGCGACTACGCCTTGGCATCGGCCATCCCGGCGACAGCCGTAAGGTCACCGGTTTTGTACTGGGCCGACTCGGCAAACAGGAAACCGAGCAGCTGAGCGCCGTGTTCGACGAAGTCATGCGGGTTTTGCCAGACGCCGCCAACGGCAAACTGGCGGCCGCCATGAACCGGTTACACAGTTTCAAACCGACCCCCTGAGCAAGGCACATCCCCTTACTCGCACCCGTACCGATACCCCGGTATAATCCGCCCAAATTTTTCAGTTCCAGCAGAGGCATTCCATGGGATTTAACTGCGGCATCGTCGGCCTTCCCAACGTCGGCAAATCTACCCTGTTCAACGCACTGACCAAAGCCGGCATCGGCGCAGAGAACTTCCCGTTCTGCACCATCGAACCCAACGCCGGGGTGGTGGCCATGCCCGACCCGCGCCTGACCAAACTGGCCGAAATCGTCAAGCCCGAGCGAGTCGTGCCCACCACCATGGAATTTGTCGACATCGCCGGCCTGGTCGCCGGCGCCTCCAAAGGCGAGGGCCTGGGCAACCAGTTCCTGGCCAACATCCGCCAGACCGACGCCATTGCCCATGTAGTGCGCTGCTTCGAAGACGGCAACGTCATCCACGTGGCCAACAAGGTTGACCCGGCATCTGATATTGAAGTGATCAACACTGAGTTGGCCCTGGCCGACCTGGACACCGTCGAGAAAGCCATCAAGCGTGTGCAGCGAGTCGCCAAGAGCGGCGACAAAGAAGCCAAAGCCCAGCTGGAGATGTTCGAGAAGCTGCTGCCGGTACTGAATGAAGGCAAACCGGTGCGCAGTATGGGCCTGGACAAAGACCAGATGGCCCTGGTGCGGGAACTGTGCCTGCTCACCGTCAAGCCCACCATGTACATCGCCAACGTGAATGAAGACGGCTTCGAGAACAATCCGCACCTGGACAAGGTTCGCGAAATTGCCGCCTCAGAGAATGCCGTGGTGGTGCCCATCTGCAACAAGATGGAAGCCGAAATCTCCGAGCTGGAAGACGAAGAGAAAGCCATGTTCCTGGACGAAATGGGCATGGAAGAGCCCGGCCTGGACCGCGTGATCCGCGCCGGCTACGGCCTGCTGGGGCTGCAAACCTATTTCACCGCAGGGGTAAAGGAAGTACGCGCCTGGACCGTCAAGATCGGCGCCACCGCCCCCCAGGCAGCGGGCGTTATCCACACCGACTTCGAACGCGGCTTCATCCGCGCCGAAGTGATCAGCTACGACGATTTCGTGCAGTACAACGGTGAAGCCGGCGCCAAGGATGCCGGCAAATGGCGCCTGGAAGGCAAGGAATACATCGTTAAGGATGGCGACGTAATTCACTTCCGGTTTAACGTGTAATTTTTCCGGATTTTTGGTCCCAAAGCCTTGACACCTTGGGCCCAAATACCGAAAATACGCGCCTCGTTTGGGGCACGCCTCAATCGAAATGGCAAGGTAGCTCAGTTGGTTAGAGCACAGCACTCATAATGCTGGGGTCGGCGGTTCGACTCCGCCCCTTGCTACCAGTATTCTTAAAAGCCCGGTTCGAAAGATCCGGGCTTTTTTCGTTCTGGCCCAACCCCGTTGAGAGCCCGATTGCGTGTTTTACAGCACAGGATAGCAGCCATGCCGGAATCCCTCGTGTCAGGACTGTCGCTGGATCGCCTCGAGCGCATCAGCCGGCACTTTGAAAAGAACTATATCCAGCCCGGCAAGCTACCCGGTTTTGCGGCACTGGTTGCGCGACACGGCAAGGTTGTCTGGAGTGAGGCCAGAGGGCTGAGAGAAGCAGAGCGCAACCTGCCCATGGAACGGGATACGGTGTTCCGCATCTATTCGATGACCAAACCCATCACCAGCATCGCGATGATGCAGCTGTACGAGCAGGGCAGGTTTCTGCTCAATGACCCAGTGCACAAATACATTCCGGCCTGGCGCAACCTGCGGGTGTACAAGGGTGGCAGCTACCCGGATTTCAAAACCGAGCCGGCAGCGACCACCATGACCGTCAGGGATCTGATGACCCACACTTCGGGGCTGACCTACGGTTTCACCGAGCGAACCGAAGTGGACGCCGCCTACCGCCAGCTGAAGCTGGATGGCAGCTCCATTCTGACCCTGGACAAGCTAGTGGATCGGCTGGCTGACCTGCCACTGGAGTTTTCGCCAGGGACCGCCTGGAACTACTCGGTATCTACGGATGTGATCGGCTATCTGGTCCAGCTGCTCTCCGGTCAACCGCTGGATGACTATTTCCAGGAGCATATATTTAAACCACTGGGTATGACCGAGACGGGCTTCCAGGTGCGCCCGGACCAGCAAGACAGGTTCGCCGCCTGTTACCTGCATCAACCCGGCGACACCATGAAACTGCAGGATGACCCGCGGCGCTCGAAATATCTCAAGCAGCCCCGCTTCCTCTCTGGCGGTGGCGGGTTGGTCTCCACCATTGACGACTATTACCGGTTTGCCCAGGCCTTGTGCCAGGGTGGCGAGTATCAGGGCCAGCGGATTATCGGGCGAAAGACCCTTGAGTTCATGCGCCTGAACCATTTGCCCGAGGGCAAGGATCTGCCGGCGCTCTCAATTGGTGGCTTCAGCGAAACGCCCTACGCGGGCAGCGGCTTCGGACTGGGCTTCTCGGTGAAAACCGATGTCGCCAAATCCGCCACCATCGGCTCACAAAACGAGTTCGGCTGGGGTGGGCTGGCCAGCACCAGTTTCTTTGTCGATCCGGTGGAGGACATGGTAGTGATCTTCATGACTCAGCTAATGCCCTCTTCCTCTTATCCGATCCGTCAGGAACTCCGAGCTCTGGTGTATGGAGCCCTGGACTGATCTGTAGCGATTGACAGGCGTCATCCTCTTCAGGAAAGCTCTGTGCCATACTTCAGGGCCTCGAACCAGTAACGAACAAACCACCAGCAAGGAACGTTGTGATGAAAGCGGAAACCCTAGCACTGCACGCCGGCTTCAAGAGCGACCCGACTACCAAGGCCGCCACCACCCCCATTTACCAGACCACCTCCTACACCTTCGACGACACCCAGCATGGTGCCGATCTGTTTGATCTTAAGGTGCAAGGCAACATCTATACCCGCATCATGAACCCCACCAACGCGGTTCTGGAAGAGCGTATGGCAGCGCTGGAAGGCGGTATCGGCGCCTTGGCTGTGGCCTCCGGTATGGCGGCCATCACCTATGCCCTGCAAACCATCTGCAAGGTTGGCAATAACATCGTCAGCACCAGCCAACTCTATGGCGGCACCTACAACCTGTTCGCCCACTCCCTGCCCAACCAGGGCATCGAGTGCAAGATGGTGCCCCACGATGATTTCGCGGCGGTAGAGAACGCCATCGACGACCAGACCCGCGCCCTGTTCTGCGAGTCGATCGGCAACCCGGCCGGCAACGTGGTGGATATCCAGAAGTGGGCGGAAATTGCCCACAAGCACGGCATTCCGCTGATTGTTGATAACACTGTGGCCACGCCGTTCCTGTGTCGCCCATTCGAGCATGGCGCCGATATCGTGATCCACTCCCTGACCAAATACATCGGCGGCCACGGCACCACCGTAGCGGGTATTGTGGTGGATTCCGGTAAATTTGACTGGAAAGCCAGCGCCGACAAGTTCCCGATGATGAACCAGCCGGACCCGTCCTACCATGGCGTGGTTTACACCGAAGCCCTTGGCGAAGCCGCCTTTATCGGCCGCTGCCGCGTGGTGCCACTGCGCAACACCGGCTCTGCCCTATCGCCATTCAACGCCTTCCTGATCATGCAGGGCCTGGAAACCCTGGCCCTGCGAATGGAGCGCCATTGCGACAACGCCCAGAAGGTTGCCCAGTTCCTGCAGGATCACCCCGCCGTGGAGTGGGTGAACTACGCCGGCCTGACCAACAGCCCCTACAAGGCCACCTGTGACAAGATCTGCGGCGGCAAGGCCTCCGGTATTCTGAGCTTTGGCATCAAGGGCGGCCGCGAGGCCGGCGCCAGGTTTATCGATGCGCTGGACATGATCCTGCGCCTGGTAAACATTGGTGATGCCAAGTCCCTGGCGTGCCACCCGGCCACCACCACCCACCGCCAGCTCAACGCAGACGAGCTGAAGAGTGCCGGTGTCAGCGAAGACCTGGTGCGGCTGTCTATTGGCATTGAGCACGTAGACGACATCATTGCCGACATCACCCAGGCCCTGGACAAATCCCAGGCTTGATAACCATCAACCGGGTACGACCAAAGTCGTGCCCGGTTACCTCGTGATTGCCCGTATCTGCCTTGTAACTGCTCGCCCCGCCGATTAACCTTTAAGGTTCTCCATACCTTTTCTGCGAGAGTCTCCGGCCCAATGAGCGAAAGCGCAAAGCCCCGCATTACCAGTGGTTCCAAATTCCGTAACGAACACGGCTTTTCCGCCATCAAGGACGGCGTGAAAAGAACAGCCTCCAGCACGGAAGACAAACCCCTGGAGCGCAAGCCAAAATGGCTGAGAGCGCGAATGCCCGGTGGCGAACGCTACGATGCCGTGCGCCGCAACGTCTCGGAACACCGCCTGAGCACCGTATGCCAGGAATCCCACTGCCCCAACATCGGCGAATGCTGGACCAACGGCACCGCCACCATCATGGTGATGGGCTCGGTGTGTACCCGAGCCTGTAAATTCTGCGCGGTCGACACCGGCAACCCAAAAGGCTGGCTGGACCCGGAAGAGCCAGAGAACACCGCCAAGTCTGTGGAGCTGATGGGCCTGCGCTACATCGTTCTGACCTCGGTAGACCGGGACGATCTGGACGACGGTGGTGCCGCGCACTACGCCGCCTGTGTCTCCGCCATCAAACAGCGCACACCGGAAGTGGCTGTAGAAGCCCTGACCCCGGATTTTGACGCAGTAATGAGCGACGTGGAAAAAGTGGTGGATTCCGGGCTGGATGTGTTTGCCCAGAATGTGGAAACGGTCAAACGCCTGACGCACCGCGTGCGCGACCCCCGTGCCGGTTACGAAAAAACCCTGAGCGTGCTGGCCCACGCCAAGAAGCACCGGCCAGACGTACTCACCAAGACCAGCCTGATGCTCGGCCTGGGTGAAACCGAAGAAGAAATCCTGGCAACCATGGATGACCTGCGGGCCATTGGCGTCGACATTCTTACCCTTGGCCAGTACCTGCGCCCAACCCCCAACCACCTGCCGGTGGAACGCTACGTGACCCCGGAAGAGTTCAACCGCTACCGCGACATCGGCCTGGAGAAGGGCTTCATGGAAGTGCCATCAGGCCCCATGGTGCGCTCAAGCTACCGGGCTGACCGAGTGTTCGACAAGAATAATCTGGGGCTGGCCGTGCCCGACGTTCCGCAGGCGAACAACGCCATGCAGATTCCCGTTAAAGCCATCGACTGAGGCGCCCATGCTGACACTGCTGCGCAATGCCCGGCTGAAGTACAAGTTCTGGTTGCTGAATATTGTGGTGTTTGCTGTGCTCTGCCTGCTGGTGCTTTACGCCATGCAGCTGATCGCTGAAAAGTCTGGTGCGAGCTTCTCACAGGTGTTTGCCGACACCGCACCAGGCTTTGCCCTGGTGGTTGCCGTGCTTATGGCGCTTGAGATGGCCGGCTCCCAATTGCTGATTTCTTTTATAGAGCGGCACATACACCGCCTCAAAGACACCATGGTGTCGGTTCAGGCCAGCGGCAATCTCAGCGAGCGGGCCCCGGTGGATTCCACCGATGAGATCGGCGAGATGGCTACCGCCTTCAATGCCATGCAGGATCGCACCGTCAACGTTGTTCGCAGCATGAAGGAGGCTATCGAACGGCTCAACCGGGAGGTGCAGGAGCTGACCCTGGCAGCAGAATCCCGGCGGGATAACCTGGCACGCCAGCAGGCGGGTGCCGACCGGTCAGCCGAAGTCATTGAAACCATGCTGCAGAGTTTCATCGGTATTGCCGAGCAGTCTGGCATCGCCAAGACCCTGTCCCATGAGGCCCGCGACACCGCCCTTGCGGGCCAGGAACGCGTGAGCAGGAGCGCCGACAGCATTCGCCAACTGGAACAGGTTATCCGCAACTCGGCCAGCAGCGTCGAATCCCTCGCCGAAAACAGCCAGGCCATTGGCCAGACCATCACAGAGATCAAAGGCATTGCTGAACAAACCAACCTGCTGGCACTGAATGCTGCCATTGAAGCCGCCCGGGCCGGCGAGCAGGGCCGGGGCTTTGCTGTGGTCGCGGACGAAGTACGCAAACTGGCCCAACGGGTGCAGGACTCCACCGACCAGATTCAGACCAGACTGG
This sequence comes from Marinobacter sp. MBR-99, assembly GCF_040547575.1. Classification (NCBI taxonomy): domain Bacteria; kingdom Pseudomonadati; phylum Pseudomonadota; class Gammaproteobacteria; order Pseudomonadales; family Marinobacteraceae; genus Marinobacter; species Marinobacter sp. MBR-99. The sequence goes on from NZ_JBEPPY010000003.1 coordinate 150,366, forward strand.
ACAAGCTGCTGGCAGCGATGAACACATCGGTGCAGCAGATGACCGGCAGCTCAGAGAGCGCAGCTCGTTGCGTGGAGGAGTCGGAACAGGGGCGCCAGGCCCTGGAAGCCATCAACGAAGTGGTTACCCGCATTGACCGGACCAATCAGGAAATCGCGGACATGTCCGCCGAACAGACCGCTGGCACCGATGACGTACTGGCCAATGTTCAGGGTATTCGGGAGACCACCCAAAGCATGGTCACCCAGCTTTCCGACAGCGCCGAGATGACCCGCCGACTGAAACACCTGATCGAATCGCTCGAAGACGCTGCATCAAAGGTCAAAGTTCACTGAGGTTTGTGGCACACTCTGCAGTCGTTTTTCGCTGCAGAGTCCTGATACATGAACCGCATCGGTGCCTTTTACGATCGTTTTATCCTTCCCCACCCCTGGATTGTCCTGGTCCTGTTCGGAGCCATCCTGGCCCTGGCGGCCTTGCGCTTTGACCAGTTCCGGCTGGACGCCTCGGCGGAATCGCTGGTGCTTGAAAACGATCGCTCACTGGAAGAGTACCGGCAGGTAAACCGCACCTTCACCACCTCAGACGACTTCCTGGTGGTGACCTACACGCCCCACGGGCCACTCTTCACCCAGGAAGGCCTGAGCCGCCTCAGAGCCCTGCGGGACGAACTGCAGGCGCTGGAAGCCGTCAGCTCGACCAATAGCATCCTGAACGTACCGTTGCTGCACAGCCCGGACCTGACGCTGGATACTGTCGACACTGAAATCAAGACCCTGGACGAACATGAGATTGCTCCGGACACCGCCCGCCAGGCACTGCTGGACAACCCCATGTACCCCAACCTGCTGCTCAGTATAGACTCGGGCACCACCGCCATTCAGGTGAACCTGCCCACACCCGAGCGCTATTTTGAGTTGCTGAACCGGCGCGACGAGCTGCGGGACCGGGTGAACTCCGGCAACGCCAGCGCCGACGAACAACGGCAGCTGGACCAGGTTAGCCAGGAATTCATTCGCTACACCGAATCCCTCGGTAAAGAGAGGGACGCCACCATCGGCAAGGTCCGTGCGATCCTTGACAACCACCGGGAGCACGCCGAGATTCACCTGGGCGGTGTGCCGATGATCGTCGCCGATATGATCCGCTTCATTAAAAACGATTTGTCCACCTTTGGCCTGGGGGTGCTGGCGTTCCTGCTGCTGACCCTGGCGGTTATCTTCCGGCAATGGCGCTGGGTTCTGGTGCCCCTGTTGTGTTGCGGCTTTACCGTGTGGCTGATGATCGGCTTCCTTGGTTGGGCGCAGTGGCCGGTCACCGTCATATCATCCAACTTTATCTCCCTGCTGCTGATCATGACCCTGTCGCTCACCATCCACCTGATTGTGCGCTACCGGGAGTTTCAGCACGACGAGCCTGAGGCCCCGCCCCGGGATATCCTGCGGCGCACTGTCATGGCCATGATCAAACCCTGCTTCTACATGGCCATCACCACCATTGTCGCCTTCGGCTCCCTGACCTTCAGCGGGATTCGACCGGTGATTGATTTTGGCTGGATGATGACTTTGGGGTTATCAGTGGCCTTTATCATCACCTTCCTGATATTCCCGGCCCTGCTCAGCCTGCTGCCGCCACCTTTGGACAGCCGGGTAACCTCGGACAGGATTCCGTTCACCGATGCCTTTGCCCGCGTCACCGAGCGGTTTGGCAGCACCGTGCTGGTGGGTTCCGGGGTGATTGCCGTGCTGTGCGTGATAGGCCTGAACCGGCTGACCGTAGAGAACAGCTTTATTGACTACTTCAAGTCCTCCACCGAGATCCATCAGGGCATGATCACCATCGACGACCGTCTTGGCGGCACCACGCCGCTGGACGTGGTGATCACGGATGAGCCGCCACCTGAGAACTATAGCGACGACCCCTTCGCCAGCGATTGCGATCCGTTCGTGGAAGACTGTGACGAAGAAGACTACCGGGACACCTGGTATACCTACCAGAAAATGCGTCAGCTTGGTGACGTGCACGACTACCTCAACAGCCTGCCAGAGACCGGCAAGGTGCTGTCGATCAGCACCACCCTGGACCTGCTGGCCCAAATCAACGGCGGCACGCCGCTGAACGCCGTGGAACTGGCGTTTGTACCGGCCGCAGTTCCTGACGATTTGCAGGATATCCTGCTGACACCCTACATTTCCGAAGAGGAGAGCCAGGCCCGGTTCAGCATCCGGATACTGGAAACCATGCCGGATCTGCGCCGGCAGGATCTGCTGGACCGCATCCACAACCATCTCACAACCGAGCTGGGCTATGACCCTGAACGAGTCCAGCTCTCGGGCATGACAGTAATGTACAACAACATGCTGCAGAGCCTGTTTGATTCACAGATCAAAACCATCGGCGTGGTCTTTGCTGCCATCATGGTGATGTTTCTGATTCTGTTCCGGTCAATCAAGCTTGCGTTGATTGGCATGGCGCCCAACCTGATTGCCGCGGGGTCGGTATTGGGACTGATGGGCTGGCTGGGGATTCCACTGGATATGATGACCATCACCGTGGCTGCCATTACCGTGGGTATTGCCGTGGATGACACCATCCACTACATCCACCGGTTCAAAACCGAATTTGCCAAAGACGGTGATTACCTGGCCACCATGCACCGATGCCACCGAAGCATCGGCCAGGCCATGTTTTTCACCTCGCTGACCATCATCTCCGGGTTCTCGATTCTGGTACTGTCCAACTTCATCCCCACCATCTACTTTGGGCTGTTCACCGGCTTTGCCATGTTCATGGCCCTGGTGGGCGCCCTGACCCTGCTGCCAAGGCTGATCATTCTGTTCAAGCCATTCCCCGCCCCATAAATAAAAAACCCCGCCGGAGCATCGCTCGGGCGGGGTTTGGTTCAGCCGGTTTTACTGGCCGGGCTGCATCATCTGCTGTTGCTGCCGCATCTGCTGTTGCATCTCCCGCATGCGGCGATCCAGCTCATCACGTTGTTCTTCGGTGAATACCGCATCCACCCGCGCCTGCATCAGTGCAGACAGTGCGGCAATCTCGCCAGTCACGTCGCCCAGTTTCTCGGCGTTGTCACGAATGGCAGATTCGCTGTAGTCCGATTTGATTTCAGCCTGCAGTGCCTGCTGCAGAGACTGGGCATTCTGACGCAACGCGCCAATTTCGCCCTGCATTTCATCAATAATGCCACGAATTTCAGTTTGCTGGTCATCAGAAAGGCCCACCATCTGGGCAAGCTGATCTACCTGGTCTGGCTGGCCCGGGGCTGCCTGCTGGGCAAACGCGGGCATGGAAAGGCTGATGGCAACCAGGGCAGAACCGATAATCTTTGCTAATTTCATACATTTCTCCACATGGCCGGTGGCCACGCTCTAACCACCGGATTTCGTTGCTTTCACTGTTCAAGGCTGTACACACTAAAACATTCCGGCCCCACTTTTCACCCCGATCACCCTTCTTTTTGTACATACTTCCGGAAAAAAGTCTGTCGGCTCCCGGCACACGGGGGGCGCAGCGACTATGAAAATTTGGTCATTCCCCTGCATAATGGCGCCTTTCAATAGCAAGCGGAGCGTATACCATGGCGATTAACTGGTTTCCAGGGCACATGCACAAGGCCCGAAAGGAGATCAAAAAAGTCATGCCCCAGATGGACCTGATCATCGAGGTAGTAGACGCCCGCATTCCCTTCAGCAGTGAGAACCCACTGGTGCCGTCGCTGCGTGGGGACACCCCACTGATCAAAGTCCTGAACAAACGTGACCTGGCAGACCCGGCGGTAACCGAGCAATGGCTGCAATGGCTGGAACAGGAACGGGGCGTTCGCGCCATTACCCTGACCCACAATGAGCGAAAGGAAGCACTGGGCATCCTGAAATTGGCAGAGGAGCTTACCCCGGGCCACGATCGCCAGAAAAGCGCGCTTCGGGTGATGATCCTGGGCATTCCGAACGTTGGCAAATCCACTCTGATCAACACCCTCGCCGGCCGGCCAGCCGCCAAAACCGGAAACGAACCAGCGGTTACCCGGGCCCAGCAGGCCATCAAACTCCCAGACAACGTATTGTTGTATGACACGCCCGGGTTTCTCTGGCCCAAACTGTCCCCGGAACAGTGCGGTTACCGGCTGGCTATCTCTGGCGCCATTCGCAGCGCCGTGCTGGACTTCGAAGATGTGGCGATGTTTGAAGCGGATTACCTGGTCAAGGCCTACCCGGAACTGGTGATGGCCCGCTACGGCCTGGAACAGCAACCGGGCGATGGCCTCGCCCTGATGGACGCCATTGCCGAGAAGCGGAAGTTTTTCCGCCGGGGTGGCGTACCAGACCTCCACAAGGTATCCGAGATCCTGCTGAACGAATTCAGGGCCGGAACCATCGGCCGGATTTCCCTGGAAACGCCTGAGATGGTTGAGCAAGAATTGCAGCAGGCGCGGGCGGATGAGGCAGCCCGGGAAGCCGAAAAGCAGTCCCGAACCGAGGAGCGCAAGAAGAGGTCGCGCTGAGCGGATGCAAGCACTCGGCTATCGGATCAGTTAGACCAAAGCCGTCTTAAAATCCACGCATAAGATCAGACTCTTTTGCTATACTTGATTTCGATCAATGTGTGAGATTCCAGATGTTTCAGCATTGGCAGCCATGGCGATCCGCTGAACTTTGAGCGCATCCGGATTGTCCATGGTCTTACTTCCTGAGCAGGTGCAATCCCTGCCAGTCAGGAATGAGGACGGCTGCACATAACAGCAGCCTGATATGGATCAACCCGGATGGTTCGTCAATATGGCCCAGGCAATTCGACTTCACCAAATGTCTCCCCTCAAGGCCTCCTGCCAGCAGTGCAGCCTGAGCAACCTGTGTCTTCCTCTGGCCGTGGAAGAAAACGATCTGGAGCGATTGGAAGACATCGTCCAGCAGGGGCGGATTTTCAACCGTGGTGAACACATCTTTGATCAGAGCACGCCTTTCCGCTCCTGTTTTGCAGTTAAAAGCGGTTCCATCAAGACATCCATCATCACCGAAGGCGGTGACGAGCAGGTCACCGGGTTTTATATGCCCGGCGAACTCGTGGGCCTCGACAGCATGAGCAGCGAACATTACGCCTGCACCGCCAAGGCCCTGGAGCGGACCAGTGTATGTGAGTTCCCGGTGGACAAGCTGGAAGAGCTGACCGGCAAGCTACCGGAACTGCAGCACCACATGTACCACCTGATGAGCCAGGAAATTCAGAACAGCCATCAGCTGGCCATGCTGCTGAGCAAGAATACCGCCGAAGAGCGCATCGCCGCCCTTTTGCTGTCATTGTCCAGCCGGTTCCGCCGTCGCAGAATGTCGCCCACCAACTTCAGCTTGCCCATGGCGAGAAACGATATCGCCAATTTCCTGGGGCTGGCCGTGGAAACCGTGAGCCGGGTGTTCACCCGCTTCCAGAATCAGGGCATCATCCGGGCCAAGGGCCGGGAAGTGGAACTTCTTGATGTTGAAGCCCTGCAGATGGTCACTCGGGATTTCGCTCGCCAGGGCTGTCAACAGTAAGCCCGGGGACCAACAAGACCGGCGGCTTCAGGAGCTCGCCGGCGCCTTGTCTGGCTCTACTTCTGGCGTCGTTTTCAGCATCGCCACCTCTTCCGACAACCACGTTCGCCAGGGCAGCTGCTTGATGCCAAAGGTATTGCGAATCTTGCTGCACACCATCGTGGTATTCACCGGCTCCAGGTGCCCCCACCCGGGCACTTCATCCACAATCCTTATATCTTCCGGAATGCCGGGCATTCCGGCAATCGCCAGCCCCAGCTCGTAGAGGTTGATTTCTTCAGCCCCGGCGTACTGATAGGTGCCCCATACCTCAGCGCCACAATCTACCTGCAGAACCACCGCGGTAATCACCCGTGCCAGATCCTGCACAGCCACCGGTTGACCTTTGCAACGCCCGGGCAAATGCAGCCCTTCATTACCGGCGGTGCTTTTCTGAACTTTCTCTATAAACCGGGCAAGACTCCAGCCTGTTCGCAGCAGAATATGCCTGGGCAATACGGTTCGAAGCGCCTGTTCACACTCCCATTGCCAGCGGCCCAATTCGTTGACTGGTTGCCCGGGATTGGAGGCAATGTAAGCCGCCTGCTTACGGCCATCAAAGACATAGCAGGACGACAACTGTAACAAAGCCATCTTCCGGTCACGGGCAAACTCAGCCAGCGCCACAGGCAACGAGAACGCAGCCTGGTGAGTCGCCTCACGATTATGCTCAGCTTTCTCCGGATCTACCAACCACAGGGCATTTACAATCAGGTCAGTGTCTTCAGGAATCCAGTTTTCCAGTGCGTGCAAGTCGGCGTTAGCCGGGTCACTCACCAGTAGCGGATTGACCTGAAGGTGGGTTCGTCGCAGCCGCTCCAGCAACACCCTGCCAAGAGGGCCATAGTCGTGAACCACAAGTACATGCACGTTGAATCACTGCCTCCGGAATATCACTGATATGACGGGCGCTGGCAATCACTCAGGCCAATGGCCCGGGCAATCCATTTGCTGCACTATCATGCAACTTCAAGCGCCGGTGTAAAACCCATTCTCACTGACGAGCATACAACAACAGGAACCTCTATGCTGAAACAACAAAGCCATATCGTGGCCCCCATCCCGGACGAACTGCGCACCCGGGCCCTGTATACCGTAAGCGAGCTCAAGGGGCGCGGTAAAGCCGATAAGGAAGCCATCGAAAAGCTGTACAACCTGATTGTCGAGCTGACAGAACAGGGGCTGGATTTCTTCTTTCTGGAGCCCCTGCGGCGCCTGAATGCCAGCAGTATGATGATGGGCATGGCCAAAATGGGCATCAGCAGCATGCTTAAAGGCAGCAAGATGGTGGTTCACAAGGTGCTGAAAAAGCTGGATGACCGCAGCCTGGCGGCGATTCTCGACTTTATCGAAGAAATCATTCACGAACCTGAAGCCCACTAAACTCGACCAAGCGCCCTGTGGGTCTGCCTTTTACTCGCAGACCCTGGGCACTCTGGCAGTGACCCCGGTCAGCAGCTCGTAGCCTATGGTACCGGCACAGCTTGCGACTTCGTCGACGCTGACCGTCGTACCCCACAGCTCCACGGGATCACCCTCACGGGCCTCTGGTGCACCGGTCAGATCGACTGCCAGCATATCCATGGATACCCGGCCCAACAGGCGAATGCGTTCACCGCGAATGGCAGCCGGCGTTCCGGTACCCGCATGGCGAGGATAACCATCACCATACCCGATGGCCACCATACCCATTCGGGTATCCTCCTGAGCCACCCAACTTGCACCGTAACCCACGGATTCTCCGGCGCGGACAATCCGCGTGCTGATCAATGGCGCCTCAAGAGTCATCACAGGCTGCAGCCCCAGTTCCGGACCGGTCTTGCCAATCATGGGCGAGGCCCCGTACAGCATGATGCCGGGCCGGCTCCAATCGTAAAGCGGCTGGTCCGGGCGAAAATGAGCGGCGGAGTTGCCCACACTGCGCATTAACGCTGGCCAGGCAGCCGTGGCGCTCTCAAACAAACGGGTTTGGCGGCTGGTCATATCGCTGGCGAGATCATCAGCGCAGGCAAAATGGGTCACAAACCCCAGCAACGGGGCAGTGGTAACCGCCTGCCCCAAGCCGGCAACCACAGAATCCAGTGCTTCCGGGCGAAACCCAAGACGGTTCATTCCGGAGTTAACCTTCAGCCAGAACCGGGGTTGAGGGCCCGCCGCCAGCCAGTCAAGTTGACCCTGGCAATGGATAACAGGTTCAAAACCATGCTGCGCGCAGTCACGCAAATCTTCGGGGGCATGCACACCTTGAAGCAACACGACAGGCTGCCCGAGGCCGGCGCTCCGGATTGCCAGCGCTTCCTCAATACAGGCCACGGCAAATTTTTCGACCTCACCGGCCAGAGCCCGGGCAACGTTAACAATCCCGTGGCCATAGCCATCCGCCTTGACCACTGCCATGGCACGCGCGCCGCCGGCCCTGGCCTGGGCCAACCGATAGTTACGCCTTAAAGCATCCAGATCAATGCGGGCAACGGTACTGCGGGGCATTAATAGTCACCACCGTAATCGCTGTAGTCACCGTGGGCCAGGTCTTCAAATTTGGTGTATTTGCCGATGAATGCCAGGCGAATGGTGCCGATAGGGCCATTCCGCTGCTTACCGATAATAATTTCCGCGATGCCCTTATCCTGGGTGTCTTCGTTGTAGACCTCATCCCGGTATACGAACATGATGACGTCGGCATCCTGCTCGATTGCACCGGATTCCCGCAGATCCGAGTTCACCGGCCGCTTGTTGGGCCGCTGCTCCAGGCTGCGGTTAAGCTGTGACAGCGCCACGACCGGGCAACTCAGCTCCTTGGCAATACCCTTCAGAGATCGCGAGATTTCCGAGATCTCCGCCGTCCGGCCCTCGGTATTGCCCGGCACCCGCATCAACTGAAGGTAGTCGACCATGATCAGGCCGATTTTACCGCCATTCTCCCTGGCAATCCGCCGTGCCCGTGACCGCATTTCCGTCGGGCTCAGGCCCGGCGTATCGTCAATATAGAGGGGTTTGTCTTTGAGCAGGCTCACCGCAGAGGTCAGCCTAGGCCAGTCGTCCTCCTCCAGCTTACCGCTGCGGACCTTGGTCTGGTCTATTCGCCCCAGTGAAGACAACATACGCATCGCCAGCGCGTCTGCCGGCATCTCCATACTGAACACCAGAATCGGCGTGCCGGTGCTGATAAGAGCATTCTCGACAATGTTCATGGCGAAGGTGGTTTTACCCATGGAGGGACGGCCTGCAACGATGATCAAGTCCGCCGGCTGCATACCGGAGGTCTGGTCATCCAGGTCCCGGAAGCCCGTAGTCAAACCCGTGGTCTGTTCACCGGATTCAAACAGCTCTTCAATACGGCTCAGCGTTGTCGCCAGAATCGGATTGATCGCCTTGGGACCAGAGCCTTCCTTCGACCGGGATTCGGCGATCTGGAATACGCTGCGCTCGGCCTCGTCCAGAATCTCGCTGCTCTTTCGCCCCTGGGGATTGAACGCAGAGTCTGAAATCTGGCCGGAAACCTCCACCAGTTTTCGAAGCACCGAACGCTCACGGACAATCTCGGCATAGGCACGGATGTTCGCCGCACCCGGCGTTTTCTCTGCCAGCTCGGCCAGATACGACAAGCCACCGGCGTCTTCAATGTCACCGGCACGCTCCAGAAACTCGGCCAGGGTAACCACATCCAGGGGTTCACTTTCACTGGCGAGGCGCTCCACAGCACCAAAAATCAACCGATGGTCCTGGCGGTAAAAGTCAGCAGCAGAAATGATCTCGGAGACTTCATCAAAACGCCGGTTATCCAGCATCAAACCACCGAGCACCGCCTGCTCCGCTTCAACAGAATGGGGCGGAACCTTGATACGGCTGGTTTCCGGATCAATGGATGCAGGTTTCAGAGTGGGATTGGCCATAAACACCAGACAACGTTGAATTGAATAACAGGAAACAAGAATACCAGAAAGCAACGGGCCCGAAACCGTTTCCGGCTCGGGCCCGTCTCAGAATGCTCAAGCCGTTGGCTTCAACACTCCATGCTTACATCAATCAACGATGACCGATTACTCGGCAACAACCGCCAGCTTGATGGTTACTTCTACGTCTGTGTGCAGCTGCAGTTCGATCTCGAACTCGCCAGTGGTCCGGATAGGACCTTCCGGCAGACGAACTTCGCTCTTCTCGACTTCAGTACCACCGGCAGAAACCACGTCTGCGATGTCACGAACACCGATAGAACCGAACAGCTTGCCTTCTTCACCAGCCTTGGAGGTAATGGTGAAGGATGCACCTTCCAGAGCTTCGGCACGGGCCTGGGCAGCAGCCAGCTTCTCAGCAGCCGCTTTTTCCAGCTCAGCGCGACGCTCTTCGAACGCCTGTACGTTTGCGGCCGTGGCAGGAACAGCTTTGCCGTACGGCAGCAGGAAATTACGACCGTAACCGGCCTTAACCTTTACCTTGTCACCCAGAGAGCCAAGGTTTGCTACTTTCTCGAGCAGAATAACTTCCATCTCGTTAACCTCTTCGTGCTTTATTCAGCTGGCCCGGCGGGTTGTATACGCCCCCGGATATCCAGCCAGCTATCCACAAAAGCCAGAACCAACAACAGCAACATCAGACTCGGACCCAGCAACACCAGCGCCAGATAAAACATGGCCAGCCAGTTACCGCTCAACTGCTTACGACCAACAACACCGTGAACCAATCCCAGCGCAGCGATGAACAGGGGCGTACCCGCTGCCCAGACCAACAGCATGGAATTGAGCCCCAACACCGGGCCAATCACCATGGTGAGTGCACAAACCACCGCAATGGCCGGCGACAACCTCAGGGCATGAAATTCCTTTCGGAATCCGCCGGGGTTATAGAGCCCCGCCTGCCAGGCCCTCGCCAGCATGGTCATAGCAACCGCTGTCGCGAAGTAAGTGCCCGCCATACTGGCGTTCATGGTGTCCCGGATGATCAGCTCAAGATCGCTGCCCAATGACCGGGCCACTTCGGCGTTGTACTGCTCGTAAAAACTGACACCAGTCTGAACCAGATCGTTCAGCAGTGCCGGATACATAACGGGCAACATCAGCCCGCTCAGTATCGCCAGGAAGGCACCGGACAACAGTGCTTTTTCCCAGGCCAGGGTTGTCCGCAGAATGGATGCCATCAGCATCACCTGCAGCAGCACCACCAGTGACGTAGGGTCCTGTCCGTAAACGGCCCAACCCAACGCCGGCATTAATGCCCAGAGGCCAATATTGAGCCCCTGCCGGATGCCAAGCCTGAGAATGACCAGGCCAACAACCGCTGCGCCAATCCAGAACAGCAGGGGAACTACAGTGGTAACTGCCGCAACCCCGCCAGCCTGCAGGGGACCGCGCATTACATATTGTGCCAGTGCACGCATGGTCCCGGATCCTGTCTATCTGTGCTTAGTGGTCGTGGCTGTCCGTATACGGCAGCAGTGCCAGGTAGCGGGCACGCTTGATAGCGGTAGCCAGCTGACGCTGATAACGTGCTTTGGTGCCGGTGATACGGCTGGGCACGATTTTGCCGGTTTCAGTGATGTAGCCTTTCAGGGTGTCCAGATCTTTGTAATCGATCTCTTTCACACCTTCTGCCGTGAAACGACAGAACTTACGACGTCTGAAAAAACGAGCCATAACGTAACTCCTAACTCCGGTTAATTACTCTTCTTCGTCCTGGGATGCGCTCTGACGATCTTCAGAGTCAGCTGAACGACGCGGACGATCGTCTCCGCCGGAACGACGGTCCTCACGGGACTCGGCAGCTTTCATCGGAGACATGTCGGTAACAGCCTCATCGCGACGCAGAATCAGGTCACGGATGATGGCATCGTTGAACCGGAAGTTATGAGTCAGCTCGTCCATAGCGGCCTGTGAACACTCAGCGTTCATCAGCACGTAGTGAGCCTTGTGGATCTTGTTGATCGGGTAAGCCAGGTGACGACGGCCCCAATCTTCCAGGCGATGTACCTTGCCGCCATCTTCAGTGATGACGCTGGTATAACGCTCGATCATTGCGGGCACCTGCTCGCTCTGATCCGGATGTACCATAAAAACGATTTCGTAGTGACGCATGAGTTCTCCCTACGGTTTAAACAGCTTTCTTCTGCGGCGGGCTCGGTTAAGCCCCGTTCCCGAGCATGAAAGCAAGGAGGTGACAGCAAAGCTGCCGGCTTCTTTTTGCTTTTATCAACAAGGCCTTAAATACAAAGACCCGATCAAAAGCCAGGTTCTGCCTGCCTGCATTCAGGCAATACAAAACCACCCCTTGGAAAAGGGGTCACGTATTCTAGGCGTATGGGCGGTATTGTGCAAGACTTAACCGAGCCGCTGGCGCAGGGCTTCGTACAGACAAACCCCGGTCGCCACCGACACGTTCAGGCTATCGACATGGCCCTGCATGGGAATGTTGATCAACTGGTCGCAGTGTTCCCGGGTTAAACGGCGCATACCCTTACCCTCGGCTCCCATCACCAGGGCCACTGGCCCCTTGAAGTCTGCCTGATACAGGTTTGCACTGGCCTCGCCGGCTGTGCCAATCAACCACACACCCATGTCCTTGAGCTCGCGCAGAAAACGAGCCAGATTGGTTACCCGAACAAACGGCACCGTCTCCGCAGCACCACAGGCGACCTTCCTCGCCACGGGCGTCAGCGACGCGGACTTGTCCTTGGGCACAATCACCGCCTGTACTCCTACCGCATCCGCCGTGCGCATGCAGGCCCCGAGGTTGTGAGGATCGGTCACCCCATCCAGTACCAGCAGGAATGGTGGCTTGCCACTGGTAGCCAGTTGGGCCAGCAGGTCCGCTTCGGTCCACTCACGGCTTTCCGCCACGGCGGCAACAATACCCTGGTGAACACCGGCGACCCGCTCATCCAGCTCACGACGATGCACCACCTTCCAACGCACACCCAGGCTATCCAGGGTGTCGGTCACCGATTTAACCCGCTTATCCTGCCGCCCGGTCTGAATCCAGACTTGCTGCAGGCGCTCCGGCTCCCGCTTGAGAACGGCATCGACGGCATGCCAGCCAAATACATATTCCTGTGACACTGACGATTATTTCCTGTGCAACGGTTTACTTTCGGGCCTTACGGGCTTTACCGCCGGCAGAGGGCTTGCCCCTGCCACCTTTTCGGGACGCCGCCCTGGCCGCCTCGGCTGCCAGCTTCTCCTTGGCACTCTCGGGCTTGCCAGATTTACCGCGTTTTCCACCCTTTCCGCCCTTACCGGCACGATCACCTTTACCGCGGGGCTCGCGTTTGGACATGTCCAGGGCGTCACGATCTGCCGTCCGCTTTCTGGGCGTACTGACCAGCTCCAGATCGATCTTGCGATCTTCCAGGCCCACCCGAACAACCCGAACGCGAACTTCATCCCCTAACCGGAAGCTCACCGCGGTGCGCTCACCGATCAGGCGGTGCTTGGCGGAATCGTGGTGAAAGTAATCGCCGCTGAGGGTGGACACGTGCACCAGCCCCTCAATATAGATATCCGACAGCTCGACGAAGAAACCGAAGGGTGTGACGGCCGCAATCACACCGTCGTGCTCCTCGCCCACGTGATCGCGCAGGAACTCGCACTTGAGCCAGGCCATCACGTCACGGGTGGCATCGTCGGCGCGGCGCTCGGTCATCGAACAGTGCTCACCCAGCTGCTCCATACGGGCATAGTCGTAGGGATACACCGCCAACTCCGGATCGTGGCTTTTCGGCGACACCACATCCTTCTGAACTTCCGGATTGTGAATCCGGGACTTGATGGCCCGGTGCACGATCAGGTCCGGGTACCGGCGAATGGGCGAGGTAAAGTGGGTATAGCTGGGAAAGCCCAGACCAAAATGGCCGGATTCTTCCGGGCTGTATACCGCCTGACTGAGGGAGCGCAGCATCACCATCTGAATCACATTGGCATCCGGACGGTCGGCCACCTGGGCCAGCAGCTGCTGGTAATCGCCGGAGGTAGGCTTGTCACCACCCCCCAACTGCAAGCCCAGCTCACCGAGGAACAGGCGCAGGTTATTCAGGCGCTCCTCGGAGGGCCCATCATGCACCCGGTAAAGTGCCGGCACCTGATGCTTTTTCAACAGTCGGGCCGTAGCCACGTTGGCGCAGAGCATGCACTCCTCTACGATCTTGTGGGCATCGTTGCGGTGCACCGGCACGATTTCCTCAATCTTGCGCTCGGCATCAAAAACGATTTTGGTCTCGGTGGTCTCGAAATCAATCGCACCACGCTCAGTCCGGGCACGGCGCAGCAGCTTATAGAGCTCATAGAGGTTATGCAGATGCGGCAGCAAATCGGCGTAATGGGCCGAAAGCTTGTAGCCCTGCTCCGAGTCCGGGTGCTCCAGCATGGCACTGACCTTGTTATAGGTCAGCCGGGCATGGCTGCGCATAACCGCCTGGTAGAAGGTGTAGCCACTGATATTACCGGCTGCGCTGATGGTCATATCCGCCACCATACACAATCGATCAACACCCGGATTCAGTGAACACAAGCCATTGGAGAGCTTCTCCGGCAACATAGGCACCACATGGTCCGGGAAGTACACCGAGTTACCCCGGCGAATCGCCTCCTCATCAAGCGGCGAGCCAGGGCGTACATAATGCGACACATCCGCAATGGCCACGACCAACCGGTAACCGCCACGGGGCCGGGGCTCACAGTAGATGGCATCATCAAAATCACGGGCAGTTTCATCATCAATGGTGACCAGCCGCATGTTGCGGATATCCACCCGGTTGGCTTTGTCTTTCTCAGCAACCTCTTCTGGAATCCCCGCTGCCTGCTCACCCACGGCACTTGGCCAGCTATGGGGGATCTCGTAGGAGCGAATTGCCACATCGATTTCCATACCCGGAGCCATGTGCTCTCCGAGAACCTCGACAATACGCCCTGTCGGCTGGGTGCGCACAGTGGGTTGGCGCAGAATTTCCACCACCACGTACTGACCATGCACCGCCTTGCCGGCATGCTCATCCGGCACCAGAATTTCGTGATTGATACGCGCATTCTCGGGCACCACAAACGCAATGCCACTTTCCTTGAAGAAGCGACCAACCGTCTGACTGGTGCGATGCTCCAGAACCTCGACAATTACCCCTTCACGGCGACCACGATCATCCACGCGGTCTACCCGGGCAGCCACCCGGTCACCATGAAACACTTGGCGCATCTGGCGCGCGGTGAGGAACAGGTCGGAGCCGCCGTCATCGGGGATCAGGAACCCGAAGCCATCTTTGTGTCCTGTCACCTTACCGGTGACCAGATCCGCCTCTTCAATGGGCAGGAACGCATCCCGGCGGTTACAGATCAACTGGCCATCACGGCACATGGCAATCAGCCGTCGCCGCAACGCCTCGATACCTTCCTCGGACGTTTGCCCCAGTTCCTGGCACAACGTCTCATGAGTGGCCGGCGCACCGCGATCTTTCAGGTGCTTGAGAATAAACTCCCGGCTCTGGATAGGGTTTTCATACTTCTGGGCCTCACGTTCAGCGTGAGGATCCCGTCCTTCTTTCTTCCTGGAAACCATTCGGATCCTTGTTATCTGGCCGCAACCACTGCGGCGGAATTCATGTTTCCAGCAGTATAACGTCGGTAGGCCGTACCTGCCTAACCGCGGGCTGATTTATAGGCATAAATACGGCAGAAAGATTTTTGAAAAAATATTTGACAGCGTTCGGGGGAATTATTAAAGTACGCGCCATCGGTTGAGGGGCAACGCCTCAACACGGGCAAAACGCTAAGTTTTCAACAAACTAACAGCGATTTTGCAAATCACCTGCCGAGGTGGTGAAATTGGTAGACACGCTAGCTTCAGGTGCTAGTGGGGGCAACCCCGTGGAGGTTCAAGTCCTCTCCTCGGCACCATTCCTTCCCCAGGAATGGTCAGAAAGAACTCCCAAGCATTAAGAATCACACCAGCATCGAAGCTATTGGTGTTGTTTTGGCGTTTCTGAAACGCCCCCTGAGCCGTGGCCCCGCGCCTAACCCCGGGAGCCACAACCCGACGAGCTCAAATCACTCCGCCAGCAAACCCACCAGGTAATCCGACAAGGTCTGATACTGATAATCCACCCTGGCATAGGCATTTCTCGGCGCATCCTGGAACCGGGCACCACAGCCGGCCACGGTTGTCACATCCAGCAGGTACGCCGTCTGGATCAGGTTGGGCAGATCGGGGTTCAGGCTGTCGGCATCCAGCCGGGGGTAATAGAGCGACCACTGGAAGGCGCCATCACCGGGGCTGACCCCATCGAGATTAGCCGTTGCCGTGTCCAGGAACGGCAGTTTCAGCAATCGCTCTATGGCCAGTCCGTCCACGTCACGGGCGTCGTACTCGTAGGCGCGGGGCCCGAAGTTGTTGGCGGCCTCTGTATTGCCGGCGTAATCAAACGGGAAGAGTCGGGTGACATAGGGTGCCGCTTCATCAACCGGTGTTCGGTCGGTACCTTCGGGCTCGCAGGCCTCATCGGGCGCGGTGAAACTGAGCTCTGCTTCCGTCGCCTCCTCCGCCAGTACCCGGTAACCGGTCACCCAATCCGGCGCGTCTGCCTCCAGTTTTTCCGATGGCGAGTTGGCCGCCAGTGTGGTGAAGGTCCGCCGCTCACCTCCCGCACTCCCAAGGCGCTCAACCAACTCCACCCCGGCATCATCCCGGGTCCAGCTCCAGGTCAGTTCCGGCGTTCCATCCAGCTCTGAGCTTTCCGGATACACTGCCAGGGTCTGTTCATGACAGCTGGTTACGGTATCGAAAAACGCTTGCTGATTGTCCCAATCGAAGACTATTCGCTCGTGGATGACCTCGCCCTCTTCCTCATAACGCTGTCGACTTTGGCGGGAGAGAGAGGCTGAGGGCAGCCATTGGGTTTGCAACTGCGCCATATAACCATTCACCTGAATCAGGCGGGCGAACTCAGGCATGGAGGGCGCCAGGCACCCACGACTGGACACGGAAAGCAGTTGCCCGTCTTCGGCGTAATCAAAAAACAGTTCCGCGGAGACATCGAGATCGGAGGTACCCGTGGGCAGATCCTGTCCCCGTCTGGAATCCGCAGACACCTGCAGGCGGGTCAGGAGCACCGGATTGGCCAACTCCAATGGCACGTTGGGCAACGCCAGTGCATCGGTGTCCAGGTTCTCATAATTGCCTGCCGCTGCGGCATCAACGATGGCAATAACATCGCCCGCGTTCTGCACCAGGGAATAGCCCAACAGAAACACCGCATCTTTACTCAATTGCCGTTCGGTACCGTCACTGTCAGGGCGCGACAGCACCTCGTTATAGCTATCCGGAATCTGGCTGGCCATGAAGCGAGCCAAGGCTCTGGCGTATGCGTGGGCGCGATGATCACCGGCAACGATATAGTTCTGCCAGAGATTCAGGCCATCCAGATCCGCTAACTGACTTTCATTGACCGGGCTCAGGCTGTTGCGGCGGGCGGCGTCGGCGCGGAACCGGGCCAGGGTGCTCAGAGGTGTCACGTTACGGATGCCGGGGCTGGCCGACATCAGGTAAGCCTGTTCAACAACCACGTCGCCACGGGAGGTTTCCTCCAGGGTTTTGCCGGGAATGGCCAGGGCGTATAGCGGGTAATGCCTGGGGTCCAGATTGCGCCCAACGGATGAGTCCACGCTGAGTGCCGAGATATCGATGGCGAACCTGCCGCCCGGTCCGCTCATGGCCGTGGGCTCGCCTTCGTCGAGAGTCACCACTGCGCCGTTGGCCAACTCCACTTCCAGCGGCCCCGGGGTAAATTGGCCATCACCATCAATATCCAGCCAGACTCGGGCATTGTTGAGGTAACCGTCAATCACGCGCCCCTGATATGGCGCAGGCTCGCTGTAATCAACCCCATCGAAATCTCGCCCGTCAACCGGCAAGCGATCGGATTCTTCGCCGCAGCCGGCGATAACAAGGGACAGCAAAGGAACAGTAAGGGTGATCAGGCGTTTCATCGCGGCAACCATTTATCTTTATTAGTGCCGCTACTTTAGGAGATGTGATCGGTACAGACCTTGACAGGCTTGGCAAATTGTAAAGTTTGGTAACAGGCAAGCCCCGGAATGTGCCGGGGCTTGCATCTAGTGTCCCGTCGATCAGAACGAACGGGCCACGATTTCCTTCATGATTTCGTTGGTGCCGGCGTAGATGCGCTGAACCCGCGAGTCTGCCCAGGCCCGGGCGATCGGGTATTCCCACATGTAGCCGTAACCGCCGTGCAACTGCACGCATTCGTCCATTACCTTGCACTGCAGGTCGGTGGTGTGCTGCTTGAGCATCGCGGCGGTGGGAATGTCCAGCTTCTTGTCCAGGTGCAGCTCCAGGCAGCGGTCGGTAAACACGCGGGCGGCGGTGATTTCGGCTTTCAGTTCCGCCAGCTTGAAGCGGGTGTTCTGGAACGCGATAACCGGCTTGCCGAAGGCTTTACGCTCTTTCACGTAATCCAGGGTCCATTGCCAGGCGGCTTCTGCGGCGGCTACGGCGGTCAGGGCCACCTGCAAGCGCTCTGCCGGCAGTTCCTGCATCAACTGGAAGAAGCCCTGCCCTTCCATGGCGCCCAGCAGGTTGTCTGCCGGTACTTTTACATCCTGGAAGAACAGCTCGGAGGTGTCCTGGGCCTTCATACCCACCTTGTTCAGGTTCTGACCTTTCTCGAAGCCTTCCCAGGCGGTTTCCACCAGCAACAGGCTGGTACCCTTGGCACCTTCTTTGGGGTCGGTCTTGGCAACAACGATCACCAGGTCCGCCAACTGGCCGTTGGTGATAAAGGTTTTGGAGCCGTTCAGAATGTAGTGGTCGCCCTGGCGAATCGCGGTGGTTTTTACGCCCTGGAGGTCGGAACCCGCGCCCGGCTCGGTCATGGCGATGGCGGTAATCATTTCACCGGAGGCCATTTTTGGCAGGTACTTCTGCTTCTGCTCTTCTGAGCCGTAGTTCAGGATGTAAGGCGCCACGATATCGGAGTGCAGGCCCCAACCGATGCCAGACAAACCGGCCCGGGAGATTTCTTCCATAATCACCGCGGAATATCGGAAATCGGCGCCAACACCACCATACTCTTCCGGCAGCATCGGGCACAGGAAGCCCAGCTCGCCCGCCTTCCGCCAAAGCTCGCGGCTGACCTGGCCATCTTTTTCCCATTGTTCGTGATAAGGCGCGGCTTCCTGCTCCAGGAATTTGCGGACGGAATCCCGAAAGCCTTCCAGATCGGCGTCGAAAAGAGTACGTGGAATCATGCTGAACCTCGGTAAACGGGTTGGTTTATCGTTGTGTTCAGCAAGTCTGTGGCGGGGCGGGTTTTCGCTCAATGGTGAAAACCATCAATCGCTTTGGCCAAAACCATCGTCCCGGACGGGCGCGGATCGTCAGTCCGCGCTCTCGCCCCAACGGGGTACCAGGGTTTGCGGCAGGTCCAGGTGGTCCAGGATCCGCGCCACCATGAAGTCCACCAGGTCATCCAATGATTGGGGGTTGTGGTAGAACCCGGGGCTGGCGGGCATGATTACCGCCCCCATGCGGGTGAGTTTAAGCATATTCTCCAGGTGCACCTCGGAGTACGGGGTTTCCCGCAACACCAGGATCAGCTTGCGGCGCTCTTTCAGCGCTACATCGCCGGCCCGTTCAATCAGATTGTTACTGGCGCCGGTCGCCAGCGCCGACAGGGTGCCGGTACTGCAGGGGCAGATCACCAGCGGGGCCTTTTCTCCGGAGCCGGAAGCCGGCGGCGAGAACCACTCTTCCCGGCCAAACACCTGCACCTGCCCCGGCTTTGCCTTGGCATAGTCCGTGAACGCCTCGACCATGGCCGGCTTGGAACCCGGCAGCCGGAACTCTGTCTCGGTGGCGATTACCACCTGGGCGGCCTTGCTGACCATCACATTCACCCGACAGCCATTGGCCACCAGGCATTGCAGCAGTCGCAGTCCGTACTGGGCACCAGAGGCACCGGTAAAGGCCAGATTGATGACCGGCGAGTTATCACCCACGACGCTTCTCCAGTTCGGCAACCAGTTTGCGATGAATGCCACCAAAACCGCCATTACTCATAACCACAATGTGGCAGGTTTCAGGCAGCTGTTCCAACGCCCTGGCAACCAGTGCCTCGACCGAACCTTCCACACCATGGTGGTCCAGCTCACCGTGTTCAGCCCTCCAGCCCTCGACAAGCTCGGGCAGCCAGCTCATTTCGCTGAGGTTACCCCAAAGCACCCGGTCTGCGGCGGCGGCGCTGGGAATCAGGGTCTGCCGGTGTACGCCCTGTTTCATGGTGTTGGACCGGGGCTCGATAATGGCAAGAATGGGCTCATCACCCACCTGGCTGCGCAGGCCCTCCAGGGTCAACGCAATGGCGGTGGGGTGATGGGCAAAGTCGTCATAGACGCGCACGCCGCCAATCTCGCCCACCAGTTCCATGCGCCGTTTCACGCCGGAAAACCGGCACAGGGCCGCCACTGCGTGGTCCGGGGTGACGCCCACATGGCGGGCAGCGGCGATGGCCGAAAGCGCATTGCGCACATTGTGCATGCCGGTGAGATTCCACTTCAGGGTGGCGACCGGTTGCTCGTGGTGAATCACCATGAACCGACTGCCATCCTCTGACAGCAGCTCGGCGCGCCAGTCGGCAGTGCGGCTGATCTCACTTCCGACAGCGGTATCCTGCACCGGGCTCCAGCAACCCATGGCCAGGGCATTGTCCAGGTGCACGTCCAGCGCAGGGCGGATGATCAGCCCCTGGGATGGCACGGTGCGCACCAGGTGGTGGAACTGGCGCTCGATAGCTTCCACGTTTTCGAAGATATCGGCGTGGTCGTATTCCAGATTGTTCAGAATCAGGGTGTTCGGGCGGTAGTGAATGAACTTGGAGCGCTTGTCGAAAAACGCACTGTCGTATTCATCCGCCTCGATGACGAAGAAATCGCTGCTGCCCAGGCGTGCCGAAACCGGAAAATCCTGGGGCACGCCGCCCACCAGGTAACCGGCATCAAAGCCAGCCTGATCCAGAATCCACAGCAGCATGGCGGTGGTGGTGGTTTTACCATGGGTGCCGGCGACCGCCATCACCCAGCGATGACGCAACACTTCCCGGGCCAGCCACTCGGGCCCAGACATGTAATCAATGCCTCGGTTGAGCACCGCCTCCACTTCCGGATTACCCCGGGACATGGCATTGCCGATCAACACCAGATCTGGCCGGGGCTCAAGATTGTCAACCCGATAGCCTTGCATCAACTCGATGCCCTGGGCCTCTAGCTGGGTACTCATGGGCGGGTAAACACCCTGATCGGAGCCGGTCACCGTATGGCCAAGCTCTCTGGCGATAACCGCCAGGCTACCCATAAACGTGCCGCAAATGCCCAGAATGTGTATGTGCATTAAGGTGTTGCCTCCGGTTTGAAACCTGCCAAGCCTCTACCATACTTTCTGCGGGGTCAAGAGCCGGTATGTGCTCATGAAAAACCGCCGTGTTTGGCGTATCATCTGCGCCATCGTTGAACCAGCAGGAGGCCTTAGCCCGAGATGGCTATCAAGAACGCATTTTATGCCCAGTCTGGCGGGGTTACCGCCGTTATCAATGCCAGCGCCTGTGGCGTTATCCAGACCGCACGCAAGCACACGGATAAAATCGGCAAGGTGTATGCCGGCCGTAACGGCATTATCGGTGCCCTGAAAGAAGAGCTGATCGACACCAGCCTGGAGTCAGACGACGCCATAGCGGCGCTGCTTCACACGCCGGGCGGCGCCTTTGGCTCCTGCCGCTACAAGCTCAAAAACATATCCGAGAACCAGCGCGAATACGAGCGCCTGATCGAAGTCTTCCGCGCCCACGACATCGGCTACTTCTTTTACAACGGTGGCGGCGACTCTCAGGATACGGCATACAAGGTCTCACAGATTGGTGAAAAAATGGGTTATCCGATCACCTGCATCGGTGTGCCCAAGACGGTCGATAACGACCTGCCGTTTACCGACTGCTGCCCGGGGTTCGGTTCGGTGGCCAAATACATTGCCACCTCTACGCTCGAAGCCAGTCTGGACATCAAATCCATGTGTGAAACCTCCACCAAGGTATTCATTCTGGAGGTAATGGGCCGGCATGCGGGCTGGATTGCAGCCTCCGGAGGCCTGGCGGGCCAGGGCGAAGGCCAGCCGCCACACATCATCCTGTTCCCGGAAATTCCGTTCAATCGCGAGAAGTTTCTGGAGCGGGTCGACCAATGCGTGAAAGATTACGGTTATTGCGTGGTGGTCGCCTCTGAGGGAGCCCAGTACGAAGACGGCCGCTTTGTGGCAGATGCCGGTGCCAAGGATGCCTTTGGCCACACCCAACTGGGCGGTGTTGCTCCGGCCCTGGCCAACATGGTCAAACAGGCCCTGGGACACAAGTACCACTGGGCCGTTGCTGACTATCTGCAGCGGGCCGCCCGGCACATTGCCTCGGCCACCGATGTGGAGCAGGCCTATACCGTAGGTCAGGCGGCAGTGGAAATGGCGATAGCGGGCAAGCAGGCGCTGATGCCAACCATCGTTCGCGAGCAGGCCAAGCCCTACCGCTGGAGCATTGGTGAGGCTAACCTGAGCGAAGTGGCCAACCAGGAAAAGAAAATGCCGATCCACTACATTACAGATGATGGCTTTGGCATCACCCAGGACTGCCGGGACTACCTGCAGCCGTTGATCGAGGG
Source organism: Marinobacter sp. MBR-99 (assembly GCF_040547575.1). NCBI lineage: Bacteria > Pseudomonadati > Pseudomonadota > Gammaproteobacteria > Pseudomonadales > Marinobacteraceae > Marinobacter > Marinobacter sp. MBR-99. The sequence continues at coordinate 172,639 of NZ_JBEPPY010000003.1, forward strand.
CGAGAGCTTCCCGCCATTCGAGAATGGTCTGCCGCAGGTTGCGCACCTGAAAAACCAGCTGGTCGAGAAGAAGCTCAGGACAGAGTTCAAGCTCTGATCTGGTCGTCATGAAAAAGCCCGGTCACCTCACGGTGCCCGGGCTTTTTTGTACCTGAAAACGGGTAGCGATTAGCGTGCTGTTGCGGCCTCATGGTCGCGAACGTAGCCATAAAAGTCATCGAAACCGCCAACATATTCGGAACCGACAAGAATCTGGGGGACGGTATACACAGGGCGGCCGATCTGGTCGGCAATATCCTGCTTGCTCATTCCCCGCTGAATCATATCAACCCAGATATACGGGATGTTTCTGGATTCACACAGGTCCCTTGCCCGAACACAAAAACCACAGCTTGAACGGCCATAAATAGTGACCTGCTCCATAACAACCTCCTGAATCCGGGAGAACCCCAGGGTGAACTCAATGGCTTGATAACTGGCGTAAATGATGACATGAGAAGCAACAATTGAAAATTGATGCTTCTCATGGGTGTGATAGTAAGGAGCGATACTGCCCCTGTCAGGTCTTCAGTCGCCCCAGCTCCCGGTCCAGAACCTGCACCTGTCCGTCCAGGGCTTCGCCACTCTGGCGGACACGCTGCGCCAGCTCCCGAAGATCGTTGGCGGCATCGCCAATCTGGGTCAGGTTACGATTGATTTCCTCACTCACCGAACTCTGCTCTTCGGCGGCGGTGGCCACCTGGGTGACATGCTCGACAATGGTGCCAATTCGCTCAACCACCGTGGCCAGTGAATGGTCCGCTTCGCGGGTGCCGTCTACGGCGGTGGTTGCCCGCTCAACACCACCCTGGATGACCGTTACCGCGCCGTCTACATCGCCTTTGAGGCGTTCGATCATATCGCTGATTTCGTCGGTGGATTCCCGGGTTTTCGACGCCAGGGTTCGCACTTCGTCGGCCACCACCGCGAAGCCTCGGCCCTGTTCGCCGGCCCTTGCCGCCTCAATGGCCGCATTCAGCGCCAAAAGGTTAGTCTGTTCGGCAATGCCACGAATCACTTCCAGGATTCGGTTAATCTCTTCACTGCGCTGAGCCACATGCCCGATGGCCGAGCTGGCCTGTTCCATATCCCCCGCCAGCGCATCGACGCCCTTGAGCGCCGCGCCCAGGGTGTCCTGGGTAAACCGGATGCCATCCCTTGCGGCCCGGGCATTGTCGGCAGCTTCGCCGGCAAAGCCCGCCACTTCACCGGCGGCAGCAGACATCTCGTTCATGGCGGTGACGACGCTGTCGATGTCCTGATGCTGTCGCGACGTCTGATCGTCAGTATCACGGGCGATGGCGCCCACGTCTGCAGCCTGGCCTCGCACCTGGGCGTTGACCTCTTTCAGGTCATTGATCATTTCTCGCAGGCGAGCCAGGAAAGCGTTGAAGCCACCGGCCAGGTCGATCAACTCAGCATGGGTATCTATGTCGAGCTCCCGGGTAAGATCGCCTTCAGCGCTGGCCAGATTCCGCATCCGGTCTCGAATTTCATCCAATGGCCGGGTTACTGAACGCACCAGCAGAATCAACACAGCAATGGCAACCAGTACCACCACCACACCCACTATGGTCTGCCGCGTCGCCGTATCGGCCACTTCGGAAGACAACAGACCGGTGATTTCCTCAACACTGGCCAGGGCCACTGAACGCGGTAACTCAATCAAAAGCGACCATTCGGCGCCAGGTAACTGCACTTCCACCGGATAGGCCACGGCCAGAGTCTGACCATCATCAAAACGGCCGCCACGTTGGTGCAGACGGACAAATTCGCCGGCGAGATCCGGTACGGCTTCCTGTAATGGCCGGCCGAGATGGGACTGGTAATGGCTGGATGCCGCAAGCAGCCCCCCTTCGCTTACCAGTGAAACTCTGGACTTACCATCAAACAACGCCTGGCTGACACCGGCAATCGTGGCTTGCAGTGTCGACAGGTTAATATCCACACCGGACACACCAACAAACTCACCGTTGTTCAGAATCGGCACCACCAGACTGGTCATCAGCTCAGAGTAGCCCTCCTCGATTTCGTACTCGTAGGGCTCCATCAGGCAGGGTTTGAGGGAATCCCTGGAACACAGATACCACTCTGCCTCACGAATGCCGAATTCGTTCCGGTTGTCGAGATACTTGGTGGATGGGTCTTCGGTGCGGCTGAAGATCACATTGCCCTGTGGATCCCGGTAATAGTAGATCTCCAGGGTGCCGTCATCACTGCTGTGCTCCTCTACCCCATCGGTGAAGTAAATATCCATGCCATCGTATCCGTCAGGTTCAAACTGCGCATAGATGGAACTTAAATGCTGCTGTTCGGACAGAATGGTTCCGATGGTTTCCTGGAGGTCCCGGCGGCTGATGCGGCCAGAACTGTCCGACTCAATGTTGCGGGTGATCAGGCTGCGCACCACCTCAGGCGTCTGGTAAGCGGTTTCGAACAGGCCGGTCACCAGCTCACCATACTGCCCGGCCGTTGCGCTCAACTGGTCCATGACAATATTCTGCACGGTATCACGGGTTTCCCGGGACAACCGTTCTTCCATGGAGCCAAGTGACAACTGGGCAGTCACCACAATACTGACCCCCATCACCAGCAGCAGTGAGACAACCAGGCCGTAGAGTTTGAAGCGAAGCGACAGGTGTTTCATAAACGGCGAAACCTTTTTGAATGAACCTTTACTGACAATACTAGAGCATGGAGGCGCCCTTGGCGTATCTGACCCTGTTTCTGACCGCGTTCGCCGCGGCCACACTGCTGCCAGCCTATTCCGAATTATTGCTGGGCACGCTCGCCAACCAGGGCCTGCCGCTTTTCTGGCTGTGGTTCTGGGCCACACTGGGCAACACGCTGGGGTCAGTGGTTAATGGTCTTATCGGCAGGCAAGTGGATCGCTTTAAGCATAAACGATGGTTTCCGGTCAGCGAACTGCAACTGCACAAAGCCCGAAACCGGTTTAACCGCTACGGGCAATGGTCACTGTTGCTGGGCTGGCTGCCGATTGTTGGAGACCCGCTGACCCTGGTGGGAGGCATCATGCGCGTGCCCTGGCTGAATTTTGTGATTCTGGTGGGTATCGGAAAGGGCCTGCGCTACGCCTTTGTGATCTGGGTAGTGCTGGAGGCCACCGGCTTTGCCTCATCGGCACCCTCACCGTAAAGGTATTTGCACAAAAGGTCCTCACCATTGAACTCCGCGTGCATCACCGCAATGAAGGTGTACACTCCGATCAACTTGCGGTTGAGGAACACGAATTCCTTGGGGGGTACCCGAAAGTAACGACTGATCGCTGAACGGGCCGCGTTTTTGGCTACCCGCGAAGGCAGGTCGCTTTGTTTCCAGCGGTACTGGCCGCTGGCGTTCACGGCATAGTCCGGCCACTGGCTGCGGTCCCGGGCCAGGGGTTCCAGCACCGACATACATACCGAACCAAACTTCTCCAGCACGTCCTCTGGCCAGTCCCGGCTCATGAACCGGAGGGTAACGCCGCCCTCAATCACCTGCTCAAGATCCTGCTCGTAAGACGCACGAATCATCTGGATAACCGGATCAAGAAAGGCCGGCGAATAGCTTTGTACGGCACCAAAGTCCAGAAGTACGATGCGGTCATAGTCTTCGTCACCACCTTCCTCACCGGCAATCCGGATGCGGTAGTTCCCGAAGTTGGGGTCGGTCTGGATTTCGCCCCAGTCAAACAGCTCCCGGAAGAACAACTCCAGCGCCGCCTCGCCCAGGGCACTGCGGCGCTCCAGCGGCAGATCCCGTACCGCCGGGGAGCCTACGGAATGGCCGTGCTCGTAGGTGGAGGCGATGATATGGTCGGTCGAATACTCCTGTAATACTCTGGGCACAACAAACCTTGGGTCGGCGCCCAGCATGTTGCGGAATTTCTCGGTGGTTCTAGCCTCCAGGCGATAATCCACTTCCCGGTGCATCATCTGTCGGACTTCTTCGAGCCAGTCGTTGAATTCGGGGCCGAAGCTCACTAGTCGGGCCACCTTCAGCAGCTGCGCCACGGCATTCAGGTCACTGTCCACCGCATCGGCAACGCCGGGATATTGCACCTTGAGCACCAACTCCAGGCCGTCACTGCGGCGTACAGCACGATGCACCTGGCCAAGGGAAGCCGCACCAATTGGTTCCGGATCGACATCCAGCTCTGCCAGCCTTTCAGTGCCAATTTCAGCCTTCAATACCCGTTCAATCGCCGGCCACTCCAGCGATGTCGTCTGATCCTCCAGCGTATGCAGGGCTTCGGTCACCTCTTCTGGCAAAAAATGCTCGCCATAGAGCGCCATCACCTGGCCGATCTTTACCACACTGCCTTTCAGCCGGCCTAATTCGTCCACCAGAAAGCGCGCCTGGCTCGACAGCATCGCTCGATGGCGTTGCTCCCGTGTTTCCTTGTTGCTGAACCAGTTGGTGGCCATGTGTGATGCCATACGGGTGCCAGCAAACAGCCCGGCCTTGGTCAGGGAAAGCCTGCGCTCGAAGCTGCCGGTTTTAATGCGGGACACGGATTTTCCGGGGCGTCTGGAAGACATGGATAACCTGTATGTTCAGAAAATTTTGGCGTTTCGGCTTTGCCAGGAACAGTTTGCCCGGCGCCATTACTGCATTATACGGATCGCAAGCGGTGACAACCTAACCCCTATGCCGCAAATCCGACGTTTCCGCAGCCAATGTGGATAAATATTGTTCAACGTAAAGATATTCAGATCGATGGTTACGATTTAACACAATCTCAAGTCACGATGCGTTCTAGAATTGGCTCACAGGAACAAAGTGACTTTCGTCAATTACAATAAAAGCCAAGACATGAAGCCTTCAACAACCAGAACACCAGATTCTGAACTTTCCCAATTCCGGGTGAAAGGGGAGATCCCGGTGCCAGCCCTGATCAACGGGTTGACGGCGGCGGCACTGCCGTTGCTGCTGTTTTTTTCCTGGCGGTCAATGCAGCAGGGGGATTCGATCACGGCTCCCTTTTTAATTGGCTTCGCTGTGTTGCTGGCGATCAACAGCCTGATTTTTCTGTTCGTGGGCCATAAGACCTTTCATCGCCGGGTTTTTATTACCCTGATCACCGCGCTGTTCACCTATCTGGCGACGCAAGCGGTAGAAGACGGTTCAGCCATTATCTGGCTGTTTGCCTACCCACCGATTATTTTCTATATCAGTGAGGCCCGAGTCGGTATTTACGCCTGCCTGGGTGGCTGGCTGGCCGTCCTGGTGTTGTTCAGCCCGATTGGCGATGTGCTGTTTGCGACCCCCTACAGCGCCACCTTCCGCCTTGTCATGGTCATCGTTCTGGCGTTCGTCATGGTGACCTGTTACATCCTTGACCAGAGCCGCAGACGCAGCAAACTCGGTCTGATCAAGCTGGCAAAGGAGTTTGAATACGCAGCGAAACACGATGCCCTGACCGGTCTGGCCAACCGGCGCGAGGGCCTGGAGCAACTGGATAACGAATATCAACGCTATCTGCGCAGCGGTCGTGGTTTTTCAGTTCTGCTGATGGATATCGACCTGTTCAAGAGTGTGAACGACACCCACGGCCACCAGGCCGGTGACGAGATGATTGTTCTGGTGGCAAAAACGCTTGCGAACCAAAGCCGGAAGGTGGACACCATTGCCCGCTGGGGCGGCGAGGAGTTTCTGATTCTGCTGCCGGAGACGTCGTTAGCGGATGCCTATGCTTCCGCAGAGCGGATACGAAAGGCGGTCTCTGACCAGACCATTACCGTCGATGGCAAGGTTATACGGGCTACCATCAGTATTGGCGTGGCAACGATACAGGGATCAGAGTCGATTGACCGCCTGCTGCAGCGATCAGACGAGGCACTTTATCAAGCCAAGACTGAGGGGCGGAATCGCACCTGCCAGGCCAGCGTCGCTGCCTGAGCGTCATCGCCAGCCCTGGCGAAGCTCCACCTGCTGGCGGCCAAGACCACTGACCAGCTCTTGGACAAGCCTGTGCTCCAGGCTGTACACGCTGGCATCCGGTTCGAAGTCACTGACCTGACACATGGACATACCAGCGTATCCACAGGGATTAATGCGGCTGAACGGCTCCATGTCCATATTGACGTTCAGCGCCAGACCATGGAACGAGCAACCCCGGCGTACCCGCAACCCCAGGGAGGCGATCTTGGCACCGTTGACATAGACACCGGGCGCATCCTGCCTGGGTGCTGACTCTATACCCGACTGTGCCAGGGCCCGGACGATAGCCCGCTCAATATGGTCCACCAGTTCCCGAACACCCAGCTTGCAACGGGGCAGATCGATCATCAGGTAGATTACCAGTTGCCCCGGTCCGTGATAGGTCACCTGCCCGCCCCGGTCCACCTGAATCACCGGGATATCGCCCGGCAACAGAATATGCTCTGCCTTGCCCGCCTGGCCCTGGGTAAACACCCGAGGGTGCTCAAGGCACCACAGCTCATCCACGGTGGTTTCGTCCCGGTTGGCGGTGAAGGCCTTCATCGCTTCCCAGGCTTCCATGTAGGGCTGCTGGCCCAGGGAACGGACAATCAGATCAGCCATGGCGTCAGAGCACCATGTGCACGCGACCGCTCGCTTTCAGGTCTTCAAACAAGGCCTTGAGCTGCGCTTCGCCAGTGGCCACAATCTTGAGCTGCACCGAGGAAAATCGACCTTTGCTACTGTCCGTCACCGAAATATCGGTTTCGCTGATACCGGGAGCGTGCTGCTCCACCACTTCCACCACAAACTCTGTGAAATCCGGAGCGGAATTGCCGATCACCTTGATGACGTAGTCACAGGGAAACTCGATCTTCGGCGCTTTTGGCTCACTCATGCCAGATACTCCCCGATGGCCGGCTGGCTCTCGCCGACCACCTCAATTGAACAGTTGTACGAAAAACAGTTTGATAGCATCCCAAAGCCGTTTGAAAACGCCACCCTGCTGCACCTCGGTCAGTGCCAATGCCGGCTCATCCACCAACACCTCACCATCAAGCATAACCTGAATCCGGCCCAGCTCATCCCCAACCTTGATGGGTGCCTTGATGACAGAATCAAGGTCTACCGTTGATTCCAGCTTGTCCCGGGCACCACGGGGAATCGTTACAAACACATCCTCTGCCAGGCCCACAGAAATCTGATCGCTCTTGCCACCCCAGACCTTGGCATCCACCAGCTCCTGACCGGCACGGAACAGGCGCTCAGTCTCATAGTACCGGAAGCCGTAGTTAAGCATTTTCTGAACTTCCCGAGCCCGGACCTCAGCGCTGCTGGTTCCCATGACGGCGGCAATCAGCCGGGTGTTGTCCCGCTTGGCAGAGGCCACCAGGCAGTAGCCGGCCTCTTCAGTATGGCCGGTTTTCAGCCCGTCCACACTTTCATCCCGCCACAACAGACTGTTCCGGTTCGGTTGACGGATGTTGTTGTAGGTAAAGCTTTTCACCGCGTACAACGGGTAGTTCTCCGGGTAGTCCTCAATAATGGCCTTGGCCAGCAGAGCCAGGTCATAGGCAGTGGAATACTGATTGGGATGAGGCAACCCGGTGGCATTCTCAAAATTGGTATTGTTCATGCCCAGTTGGCGCGCCTGCTGATTCATGATGTCCACAAAGGCATCTTCACTGCCAGCCACAAACTCTGCCAGCGCAACGGAAGCGTCGTTGCCAGACTGAATAATCACCCCTTTCAGAAGGTCCTCCACAGACACCTGGGTACCTTCCCTGACAAAGGTTCGGGAGCCGCCGGTACGCCAGGCCTTGACGCTGATCGGCACCATATCGGTCATGGCAATCCGGCCTTCGTCCAGCTCGCGCTCAACAATATAGGCCGTCATCATCTTGGTCAGACTCGCCGGGGGCACTCGTTCATGGCTGTTGTGCTCCATGATGACCCGACCACTGAGGGGGTCCTTCAACACCCAGGAACTACCTGCGATCTGGGGCGGAGATGGAATCAAAGCCGATTGGGCAACCGCCTGCCCCACCAGCATAGTGGTCAGGGACAGGACAAAGACAAAGCTGCGAATTACTGAATTAAAAGCCATGGATAGGTTCATTCGTCGTAAGGTGTATTTTCTTCTGGGGTTTCAGGAATCAGTGACTGTCAGTCAGCACAATAGACTCACCAAAGCCACGGGATTCCAGTAAATTCTGTGCCTGACGGGCCTCGAACTCATCAATGAAAGGCCCTATCTGGGCGCGGTGAAACCGGCCAGAGCCAGTTGTCACTTCGCGCACCCGCATCGGGGTTTCGATGACATTACGCGCCCTGGCCAGCAGTGCCTCTGCCGGGTCGCGCTGGCTAAAGGACCCCAACTGAACAAAAAGCGCACTGTTCCCGCCCGCCGACGGGCCCGGCACCGGAGCAGCGGCGAAGGCAGGTGCCCCGGCACCGGGTTCGAATGGTTTGCCAGCCAGTGTCATGGAGCCGTCCTCCCGAACGGTGATGGCCGCCACTTCAACCCTCGCGGTGCCTCTCGATTTGTAACCAAGTTTCTTGGCCGCGGCGTACGACAGATCAATCAGTCGGTCATCGTGAAATGGCCCACGGTCGTTCACCCGAACAATCACCGACCGGCCGTTCTCGAGGTTGGTCACCCGCGCGTAACTGGGTATACGCAGTGACTTATGGGCGGCAGACATGGAATACATGTCGAATATCTCACCGTTGGAGGTTTTGTGACCGTGGAACTTCTCGCCGTACCAGCTGGCAACACCCCGGGCGACGTAGCCATCGTTACTGTCCATTACCCGGTAGGTTTTTCCCCACACTTTGTACTGCGCCATATTGCCGGCATTTCGAGGCTGTTCGTAGCGGGGCACCGCATCTTGCAGGCCGGATACGTCAAAGTTCCCGGAGGGAGCCCTATCCTGCTTTATGGAATAACGAGAGGAGTGATCTGGCCCTGAGGATGTCGACTTGGGTGCACTGGAACAACCCGCAAGGAGTACAATCGCCAGCAGCCCCAACCAAATTGTTCGTTGTTCCTTGCTCATTATGTTTGGCAACCCATGCATCTTCATCCGGCACCCAGCCTTAGTGACCTGCAATATTGTAACGGGTTCCCGGCAGGATTCACCATTACCGGCAAGCCATCATCGTACTACCCTTTACGCCGTGATCATCCGGCGATGGGTGTGGATCGACATCAGCACCCCGAAAGCAGCCATCAGCGTTACCCCAGACGTGCCCCCGTAGCTGACCAGTGGTAAAGGCACACCCACCACAGGCAGCAAACCGCTGACCATACCCACATTCACAAAAACATAGATAAAGAAGGTCATGGTCAAGGCACCTGCCAGCAAACGACAGAATGAATCCTGGGCGGTGACCGCAATGTACAGGCAACGCAGAATGATCAGGAAATACAATGTCATCAGCAGCAGCATGCCAATAAAACCGAATTCCTCGGCCAGTACTGCCACGATAAAATCGGTGTGGCTCTCGGGCAGGAACTCCAGGTGGGACTGGGTGCCCTGCAACCAACCCTTGCCATCCATGCCTCCGGAACCAATGGCGGTTTTGGACTGGATGATGTTCCAGCCAGCCCCCAAAGGATCACTTTGTGGGTCGAGTAAAGTCAGCACGCGTTGTTTCTGGTAGTCCCTCATGACAAAGAACCACATCATCGGCGCAGATATCGAGACCAGTGCAAAGAACGCCGAAATCAGCTTCCAGCTCATTCCGGCAAAGAACACCACAAATATCCCGGCCATACCCACCAGCAGCGAGGTACCAAGGTCCGGCTGCTGAACAATCAGGGCCATGGGCACTAACACCAGGATCAACCCGACGGCCACATGTCGCAGGCGCGGCGGCAAGAAATGCCGCGACAGATACCAGGCCGCCATCATGGGCACCACCAGTTTCATGAACTCCGAGGGCTGGAACCTCGGCAGACCGGGAATCGCCAGCCAGCGCTGGGCGCCCTTGGCACCCACACCCACCAGCAGGACAGCAACCAGCCCCACCATACCCACAGCATAAAGCCAGGGCGCCCAGCGCCGGAATACCGCCGGGTCCAGCTGCGCAAAGACAAACATCACCACCAGCGCCACGCCAAACCGGATACCCTGGGCCTTGACCACCTCGATGTTCCGGTCAGCCCCGCTGTAAAGCACAAAAAGCCCGGCCCCCATGAGCAGTAAAAGCAGCACAAGCAGCAATGGGTCCAGGTGAATGGCCGACCAGAAACCCCGCGAACGGCCAAGATTGTGATCGGCAGGGTTATTGAGCAAGCTCCCCAATGCCATCAGCGACTCCCCTCCTGGTTAACCTGACTGACCACCGATGACTGCTCCGTTGCAGGTAGCTCCTCAAGCCACGCATCAAACAGGGCTCGAGCAACTGGTGCCGCCGTGGAACTGCCGCCCCCGCCATTCTCAACGATGACAGCGACAGCAATCTTGGGGTTATGCGAGGGCGCAAAGCCAACAAACAGCGCATGGTCCCTCAGACGCTCTCGCACCTGCTCTTCGTCGTATTCTTCATCCTCTGCAAGACTGAACACCTGCGCGGTTCCGGTTTTTCCCGCCATCCGGTAACTGGCACCCTTCCCTGAGGAACGCGCCGTGCCTCGGGCACCATGCATCACCTCTTCCATGGTTTCCACCACGAACTCCCAATCGTCCGGATTCTTCAATATCAACGGCTCATGGGTTTCCGTCGGCAGAAACTCGTTTACTGAACGGTCACCGCGAATATCCTTCAGCAGTCTGGGCTCAACCCAAATACCACGATTGGCAATCAGGGTGGTTGCCGTTGCCAACTGCAGGGGCGTCGCCAGCATAAAACCCTGGCCGATACTCATGTTTACCGAATCGCCTGGGTACCAGGGTTCGTTCCGGGCCGCCCGCTTCCAGTCTGCCGTGGGCAGCAAGCCACTCAACGCCCCTGACACATCCAATGTGGCATCTTCGCCAAAGCCAAAGTGCGCCAGGTATTCCGCCATTACGCTCACGCCCATTTCAACGCCCACCTCGTAGAAGTAAACGTCGTTGGAACGTGCCATGGAATACTTGAGATCAACCCAACCGTCGCCAGACCTGTTCCAGTTCCGGAAACGTCGACCGCCTTCGCGCAACTGGAAGTATCCCGGATCCCATATTCGCCTTTCCCTGTTGGTTACGCCGCTGTCCAGCGCCGCAATCGCCATCATTGGCTTGATGGTGGAACCCGGCGGATACTGGCCGCGCAGCGCCCGGTTGAACAGGGGCTTGTCGATATCGGTACTGAGATTGCGGTAATCTTCGACACTGATACCGGTTACGAATTTGTTGGCGTCAAAGCCCGGCACACTGGCCAGCGCCAGGATGCCTCCAGTCTCGGGTTCAATGGCAACAATAGCACCACGACGCCCTTCGAGCAGTTGGTATGCCTTGCGTTGGAGCCGCAGATCAAGGTGCAGCTGAAGGTCTTCTCCGGGCACCGGGTTTACCCGCTCCAGCACCCGCAGAATCCGGCCCCGAGCATTGGTTTCGACATGCTGGTAGCCCACGGTGCCGTGCAAAACCTGTTCGTAGAATCGCTCGATACCGGATTTTCCGATGTAGTTGGTACCGGCGTAGTTCACCGGGTCAATTCGCTGAAGCTCTTCCCGATTGATCCTGCCCACGAAGCCCAGGGCATGAGCCGTCAGTTCACTGTGCGGGTAATATCGGACCAGTTCCGCCCGCACCTCCACGCCGGGAAATTCATGCCGGTGCACCGCCATGCGGGCAATTTCCTCTTCACCCAGATCGTAGCTCAGAGGCATTTCCTGAAATGGCCGGCGGGGTTCACGGAGCCGCCGTTTAAAGCGTTCGATATCTTCCTCGGCGATATCCAGAATCTCGGACAACCGGGCCAGGGTGGCCTCCATACCCGCCACGCGCTCTGGCACCAGGGTAAGACTGAATACCGGGCGATTCTCTGCCAGCAGCAGGTTGTTCCGGTCATAAACCAGGCCCCGCGGAGGCGGCACAGACTGGACCTGAACCCGGTTTTTGTCTGACAGTGTGGTATAGGTCTCGTGTTCAACAATCTGCAACTGGTACATCCGCGCCAGTAAGCCGATCATCATCAACACCACGAACACCAGCATGACCAGGGCACGGCGCTGGAACAGCCGGCGCTCGGCTGCAGTGTCTTTGAACTCTCCCCAGGCCATAGAAACTCCTAGGCCCGGTGGTACGGGTGGTTACGGGTGATAGACCAGGCGCGATAGAGTTGCTCGGCAAGAACAATGCGCACCAAGGGGTGAGGCAAGGTAAGCGGAGACAGGGACCACTGCTGATCAGCTCGCTGCCGACAGGCATCCGCTAGGCCATCGGGACCGCCCACCAGAAAACAGACATCCTGACCGTCTTGCTGCCAGCCCTCCAGTTGGCTGGCCAGTTTTTCCGTGGACCAGGGCCTGCCGCCGACTTCCAGGGCGATCACCCGGTCACGGGGGCCGACCGACGCCAGGATCGCATCACTCTCCCGCTGCATCAGCCGGGGAATATCCGGGTTCTTACCCCGGTGAGCCATGGCAATTTCGGTCAGTTCCAGGGGCAGCTCCGGAGGCATCCGGCGAGCATAATCGTTATACCCCGCACTGACCCAGTCGGGCATTTTCTGCCCCACACAGATCAGACGCAGTTTCATGGTTACTCGTGGCCCGCCGCACCCAGGTCGGGCGCGTCACGCCAGAAACGCTCAAGGTCGTAGAATTCGCGGGTCGCAGGCATCATCACATGCACCACAACGTCGCCAAGATCCACCAGAATCCAGTCGCTGCCACCATCACCTTCAACGTTATTTGCCCTTACACCCTGGTCTTTGGCTTCGGATACGACGGAGTCGGCCAGGGATTTTACGTGACGGCTGGAGGTGCCGGATGCAAGAACCATAAAATCAGTGACACTGGTACGATCACGGACATCAATCACACTGACGTCCTGTGCCTTGATATCTTCGAGTGCGGTTACGACCAGATCTTTCAGTTGTTCTGCCTGCATAATTACCCTGTTTTCCGGGCTCTGGTCAGGATGACCGCCCGATAAGTGATATTCAACCGCAATTGTACCATTAAAAGTTCCCGGCGGGGCACGCACCATACAGGCCGAGCGCCCGTATGCTCTGCCAGACAGGATCCGGGGTCAGGTAGCGGGGAGAGCGGCCATCTGCGATGCGTTGCCGGATACCCGTTGCGGAAATATCCAGCAGGGGCGGGTCAAGCTCCAGCACCATCCCACAAGGGGCTGACCTTAATGACTCAGCACCATCAGCCCGTCGTTCGCGCACCAGGCGAGCAGCCTCACTTCCAACAGGCAAATCCGCACCTGGTCGCTTCACAACCACAATATGCGCCAGATCCGGAATATCGGCCCATTCACGCCAACGATGAAAAGCGGCGAAGGCATCGGTGCCTACCACCATCACCAGAGGCTCATCCGGCCCCAGTTCCTGGCGCAACTGCAGCAGGGTGTCTGCGGTATAGGACGCGCCGGCCCGGCGCAGTTCGCGGTCGTCCACCCTCAACCCGGGCTCGTCTTTGATGGCGAGCCGGATCAACTCCAACCGCTGTTCGGGGCTGGCACCGGTACTTCCCCGATGCGGTGGAATGTGGCAAGGCACCAGATGCACCTGAGCCACCTTCAGGGCATCGGAAATTTCCAAAGCAAGGCGCAGGTGACCATGATGGATCGGGTCAAAGGTGCCGCCGTAGATCACATGCATGACATCATGCCCGGATATGGCCGTCGCCGAACACCACGTACTTCTGTGACGTCAACCCTTCCAGACCAACCGGTCCTCGGGCATGGAGTTTGTCGGTCGAGATACCGATTTCAGCGCCCAGGCCATACTCGAATCCGTCCGCGAAACGCGTTGAGGCATTTACCATCACCGAACTGGAGTCGACCTCAGTCAGGAACCGGCGGGCACGGGTGTAGTTTTCGGTAATGATACTCTCTGTGTGCTGGGAACTGTAGCGATTGATGTGGTCTATGGCAGCGTCCAGCCCGTCCACAACCCGCACCGCAAGTATTGGCGCAAGGTACTCCGCGTGCCAATCTTCTTCCGTGGCGGCTATCACGTCGGGCAGTACTGACCGGGTACGTTCACAGCCACGCAGCTCAACCCCCTTCCCCACAAACGCCTGGGCCAATAAGGGCAGCATGTCGTCGGCGATTTCTTCATCCACCAACAGGGTTTCCATGGTATTACAGGTTCCATAGCGGTGGGTCTTGGCATTGACAGCGACCTTCAGCGCCTTTTCCGGGTCCGCGTGGCTGTCAATGTAGACGTGGCAAACACCGTCCAGATGCTTGATGACCGGCACCCGTGCGTCACGGCTGATCCGCTCAATCAGCCCCTTGCCTCCCCGGGGGACAATGACGTCCACATACTGAGGCATGGTAATAAGCTCACCCACCGCGGCCCGATCCGTAGTCGCCACAACCTGTACCGCCGATTCGGGCAAACCAGCTTCTGCCAGCCCGGTCGCCAGGCAGGCGGCGATGGCCTGATTGGAATGAATGGCCTCGGAACCACCTCGCAGAATCGTGGCATTGCCGGACTTCAGGCACAGACTGGCCGCTTCAACCGTTACGTTTGGGCGCGATTCATAAATAATGCCAATGACACCCAGCGGCACCCGCATCTTGCCAACCTGAATACCCGATGGCCGATAGGTCATGTCGGTAATCTCGCCTACAGGATCCGGCAGGCCCGCCACCTGCTGCAGCCCTTCAATCATGGTATCAATCCGGGCCTCGGTAAGCTCAAGCCGGTCAAGCATGGCAGCATCCAGACCATTCGCCCGACCACTTTCGAGATCCTTCTGGTTAGCCTGAACCAGCTCGGTGCGGGCGGCACTCAACGCCCTGGCCGTCGCCAGCAGGGCCTGATTGCGAACGGCGGTGGTTGAACGGGCCACCTCCCTTGCAGCGGCCCGCGCCTGCTGACCGAGCTCTGCCATATAGGCTGCTACATCCATCGGATTACCTTTATATTTTGCATACTGATTACAGATCTGGAGCGTTACTTTACCTTTCCCGTTTCAAGTCCGCACCCCAAACGACTATTATAGCGCTGCACAGTTTCAAATGGATGCGCCAGCAAAGGACAGACAAGATGCCCCAGTCGGCTGAAAAATTCCTTCCGGGCCGGCTCTCAAGAGCCGGTTTTGTTGCCCTTGCGCTCATTAGCGCGGCCGGCATGATGCTGGGTGAATTTCTGCTTGCGGCCTGCGCTGCCGCAGCGGCGGGGATCAGCCTGGCGAGCAGCCCGCGTTTCACCAGCCAGCATGCCCGGCCCTGGAAGCTTGGCAAAACAGCCTGCTACTCAGCCCTGGCAATGCTGTTGCTTGTCGCGCTCTGGCGGGGGCCCTGGGCGCTCAGCCACTGGCTTTATGCTCTGCCACTGGTGACATTTGCCCTGGCGCCAACCTATATTGCCGCCCTGATCACCGCGCTACTGACCTTTGCGATACTGGTGTCTACCCAATGGGCCGTGACACTTCCTGACCGCCATCAGATGATCAGCGCCTTTGTTCTGACCACGCTCCTCTCCACACTGCTTATTTTTTTGCGTGAATACAAGGCCAGACAGCTGGCGCCTCTGAGGCGCACCGACGAGCTCACCCAGGCCGCCAGCCGGGAGTATCTGTCGGCCGACCTTCACAAGGAAATCCAGCGCAGCGAGCGCGAAGGTACCGACATGTCTGTGATGATGATCGGGCTGGACACTCACCTGAGCGATAATGAACCGGATGAAGACATCCGGGCCATCCTGCCCAGAATTGGACGTTATCTGCATTCGCAGCTTCGGGATTTTGACACCTACTACCGGGTGGCCGATCTGCAGTTTCTGGTTATTCTGCCCGGCATCAACACTTCGGGCGCTGCCGCCAGCGCCGAGAAAATCCGCAATGGCCTTTGCAAGCTGTTCGCGTCCCACGGTATGAAGCTGACTGTCAGCACCGGCGTCGCCGGCCTGAATATTGGTGACGACGCCGACAGCCTGCAACAGAGCGTTGCCAATGCGCTGCGCCGTGCCCAGCAGCAGGGTGGTAACCGCACCCAGGCCTACAGCAACTGGCGGCACCCGGACGCCAAAAGCCCCACCGAAATCGAGGGTGACGCGCGATGACAGAGACAAGGCTCAGAACCTGGACTCACAGCTTTGGTTACGGACTGGCAGCCCTGTTCATTTTCTCGCTGGCATTACAGAACCTGCGCTACGGCTTCTATGAGCTGTTCTATCTCGCCCTGGCGATGACCTGCCTGCTACTGGCCGGGCTAATCTACACCTTCGTGTGTCGGCGACAGCAGCTTTCAGCCCCTGGGCACCTACTGATTCTGGCCGGCCTCAACGCAGGTCTGGTGGCTGCCAACCTGGCCATGAACAGCCCGGGAGTTTCTCATTGGGCAATGCCGCTGCTAATTCTGAACCTGCTGATTCTGCCACTGCGCCAGGGGCTGGGCCTGTCGGCACTGCTCCTGCTACCGGTAATTGGCGCTGTGTGGTTCCGCAATCCCGCCGCCGATGCCCTGATGACCTCCGCAGGCCTGGTTCTGACACTCGCCGTCGCCGCCCTGTACATCTGGCACTACGATCACATCGCCCAATCGGCAGAGGACCTTGCCATTACCGATCCGGTCACCGGCGCACACAACTCGCGATTTCTTGACGAGACTCTGCAAAAGGAAATCAGCCGGGCCATTGCGACCGGCCACCCCCTGTCGGTGATCAACTTGAGCTTTGATTACACGGACGAAATCAGGGACCTGCATGGCAAAGCCGGGCTGCAGACTCTGTTTAAATCGGTCACGGAGCACCTTTTTGGTGTTATTCGGGCAGGCGACAGCCTGTATACCCTGAACGACTCCGAGTTTTTCCTGATCCTCCCCTTCACTCCGGAGGAAGGCGTGCGCGTAATCGCCGAGCGGATTCGAAGGACCATTGGCGAGCGGGAGTGGACCGGTATCGGCAGGCTGTCTGTCAGCCTGGGCTGCACCACTCGCGGCAACGGCGACACCAGTACCGTCTCCCTTCGTAACCGGGCCAACCAGGCTATGCATCAAGCGCGAAAACGAGGAATGGATTCCGCCTGGTTCAGCCCGGGAGAGTCTGTTGAAGCATGATTGAAACCTGGCTGGCTGAAGCGGCCGCCTGGGTAGCCGATAACCCCGGCTGGCTGATACTGGCGCTCTTTGCAACCGCGATGGTGGAGTCACTGGCAATTGCCGGCATTGTCGTGCCAGGCGTTGCCATGCTGTTTGGGTTCGCAGCCCTTGCGGGCAAATCCGGAATGTCGATGTCGGAAGCACTGCTCTGGGCTGGATTCGGAGCGGTGGTTGGAGACCAGCTGAGCTTTGCCATCGGCCGATATTTCAAAGACCGCCTGCATTCTGTCTGGCCTTTCACGCGCTACCCGGGACTGGTGACGCGGGGCGAGAACTTTTTTAACGCCCATGGCGGCAAAAGTGTGATCGCCGGCCGGTTTGTGGGCCCCATCCGACCGATCATTCCGCTGGTGGCTGGTGCCATGTTCATGCCCTGGCACCGGTTTCTGTTTTTTAACCTGGTTTCTGCCGTTGGCTGGGCGATGGTTTATGTTCTCCCGGGCTTCGCAGTAGGCAGCCACCTGGCCAGCGAAATCAAGCCTCCCCCCCATTTTTACCCCGTGATTGGCGTCAGCGCAGCGGTACTGGTAGTCCTGTATGTTGTGGTTCTGCAGTTCAGACTCGGCGTTGGCGAGGGTAGCAGGCTGTACCAGTGGCTCGAGTCAAAAATGGCGCGCTATGGCACAACCCACCGGTTCTGGCGCCTGTACACCAACGAACGGCCCACAAGCAAAGGCGAATTTCCGCTACCTTCCTTTGTCCTGGCAGCCGGCGCCCTGGCGCTGTTCCTCATCCTGACGCAACTGGTCACCTACAGCCGCCGAATTTACGAGTTGAACCAGTTGGTTCTCACATGGTTCGAGCTACTACGGCAACCACTGCTGGACCCGCCGGTGATTGCGGCAACCCTGCTGGGTGATCCGCCGGTACTGCTGAGTGCCGCCCTGCTGGCCATTGTCGTCCTGGCGCTGCGCGGTTATTACGCAGCCGCCGTCCACATCGCCGCAGCGGCGTTGCTTGCCCTGGTCAGTGTGGCACTGCTCAAGGCCGGGTTACCGGTGGACCGACCGGACCGGGTATTACAGCCACCATCGTCCGGGGCCTTTCCAAGCGGGCATACCACCGGCGCAACCGTGCTGGCGACCATGGCGGCGAGCTTCGTTGCCGGGGAAAACCGAATGCGCCAGCGCTGGCAAACCTACGTTTTGCTCTCGCTGCCGCTGGTGCCCATTGCGCTGAGCAGGCTGTATCTGGGCGTTCACTGGTTCACTGACGTGCTGGGCGGTCTTTTGCTGGGCCTGGCGATAACCGGTGCCGTGCGGGCCAGCTACAGCCGGTATGACCGGATTCCACTCTGGCCAGATGCCTTTACCTGGGGAGCCGTGTTTATCTGGATCATGTTTGCCATCGGTTATCTGGTCACTCAATGGGACGCTGCTGTGCTTGCCTACGGCACACTGGCACACTAGCCCTGTTCGAGGGCCTCCAGCAATTCCTGAAGCCGGTGCAGGCGTTCAAGCGGGTCCTGCAACTCAGCCAGCTGCTGCTTTTCATGCTTGTCCAGGGGCAGCAACTCCGTTAACCGCCAACCCACATCCCGAGCATCATCGTAGTCCACCTCCATGCCCAGGTCTCTCACCACCGGATGCTGGAACAAAGCCCGCAGAACCGATGGCAATTCATGATAACGCTCAGGCACCAGACTCTGCGCCTCATCCATCAGGCACTCAACGTCTCCCAGATTCAGGCCATCCTCCTGCTGCCAGCTCCTTATCACTGAGACCTTGGACTCACCCTCCACCGTAATACCCAATAAACCACTGTCGAGCTGCTGAAAATCGATGATCCGGACATAGGTCCCGATGTCATAGAACTCGGCCTGCCGAGCGGTTTCTCCCCCATCCCGAAGCAATACCACCACAAAACCGCGATCTTCCCTCATGCAACGGGACAACATGTCAATGTACCGTGGCTCGAACAGTTGAAGCGGGATGCGACCTTTCGGCAGCACAAGGGAATTCAATGGAAACAGGGGTACATTCATAAGGTTGTCGTTCACTGCAGGGCAGACTCCATCATCAGGCAGTAGTTATCGGATGGACAGGAGCCTTTGCACCTCGTCTACCCGCTCGCGGGCCTCACTCAACAACTGCAGGCTGCGGGAGGCGTTCAGATCCAGCTCCCCGAGCCGGCGCCATGCGGGAACCTGGTCAAAGGCCGGCAGCCCCGAATTCTGACTGGAGCCGATCATCGAATGCAACTGGGCGACAATCACCACATCCGCCAATTGTGGCGCGGATTCGCTGCATTCGTAATGCCAGTCTTCGGCATGGCGGGCGGCCTCGACAAACGCTTTTGGAAACTCCCAGTTCTCCAGAACCGCGCATCCCACGTCGGCCCGCAACTCAGCCATGGCATGATGGAGGTTCTTTTCGTCGGCAAACAGGTTTACATGATGCTCAGCCTGAACCAGCACCGGCACAATGCCAATGTCGTGCAGCAACCCTGCCAGCAGCGCTTCCTCCGGGTCTATCCGGGTGGCATGATCTGCCAGCACCCAGCTCAGCGCGGCCACTTCCCGGGAATGCCGCCACAGCCGCTCCATTTCTTTCTGCAATGAGGCCCGCCGGGTTTTGAACACCTCGCGCATGGCAAATACGGTCACTAGCTGGCGAGTGGTTCTCATACCCAGGCGGACGACAGCCTCGCGCACATTGCGGACATCACTGAACCCCCGATACAAAGGGCTATTGCAGGAGCGCACCAGCTTGGCAGCCATGGCCGGGTCAGCCGCCACCGCATTGGCAACATCAAGGGCGGTTGTATCCTCCCGATCCACTACCCGGCGCACTTTCCAGGCCACATCCGGCACGCTGGGCAACTTGAGCTGGTTGGAGCGGAGCTCGGCGTAGAATTCCATCAGCAAGTGATGCTCTTCACTTTCATCGGTGCCGCCATCACCTGAATCCATCTCTACCTGGGCGACCGGCGCCGACCTCAGCATCTGGTTCAGAATCTCCTGTTCAATCACCAGAAACTCGCAGGGCCTGACCGCGGTAACGTCGTACATCCTTGGCTGCAAACGGGCGATGGGGTTGAGTGCCTTCTCCGTTTCCGCCTCAATCACCGTTTTGCGGCCGTCAACAGACTCAAGCTCTACCTTGCCGGATATCAGGAAAAAATCCAGGCCGTCGCGAACGCCCCGCTCCATTACCCGCTGGCCGGGCCCATGAGTCCGGCGCTCAGCCCGGCTGGCAAGTAACACCAGCTGATCATCCGTGAGCCGCCCCAGCGGCTGAAAATCCTTTAGACGACGCAGCTGCAGGCTTTCCTGGCCACCCATAGACAGACTCCCTCATAATTCCGTTCGAAATATCCCGCTACTTGTTACGTATTGTAAACACGCACTGGCAAAACAGCCATGCGACCAGCGTTTAATCTGGTATCCTTTGCGCTCAAGTACAACCCGATAACCAGGGAGAGAGCAGCACACCATGCCCCAGTACCGTTCCCATACATCAACCGCTGGCCGTAATATGGCCGGTGCCCGGGCGCTGTGGCGCGCCACCGGCATGAAGAATGAAGACTTTGGCAAACCGATCATCGCCGTTGCCAACTCATTCACCCAGTTTGTACCCGGCCACGTTCACCTGAAGGATCTGGGCCAACTGGTCTGCCGTGAGATCGAAGCCGCCGGCGGTGTCGCCAAAGAGTTCAACACCATCGCCGTGGACGACGGTATCGCCATGGGTCACGATGGCATGCTTTACTCACTGCCCTCCCGGGAAATCATCGCCGATTCTGTCGAGTACATGGTCAACGCCCATTGCGCTGACGCGCTGGTGTGCATCTCCAACTGCGACAAGATCACCCCGGGCATGCTGATGGCGGCCATGCGCCTGAACATCCCGACTATCTTCGTCTCCGGAGGCCCCATGGAGGCCGGTAAAACCAAGCTGTCCGAGCACAAACTGGACCTGGTGGATGCCATGGTGATCGCGGCCGACCCGACTGCTACCGATGAAATGGTCGAAGAGTACGAGCGCAGTGCCTGCCCCACCTGTGGCTCCTGCTCCGGCATGTTTACTGCCAACTCCATGAACTGCCTGACCGAGGCAATCGGCCTGGCGCTGCCCGGTAACGGCTCCCTGCTGGCCACCCACGCCGACCGCGAGCAGCTGTTCCTGAAAGCCGGTCGTCAGATTGTGGAGAATGCCAAGCGCTATTACGAGCAAAACGACGCCAGCGTATTGCCCCGCAGCATTGCATCGTTCTCGGCATTCGAGAATGCGATGGTTATGGACATTGCCATGGGCGGTTCCACCAACACGATTCTGCACCTGCTGGCAGCGGCCCAGGAGGGGGGTGTTGAATTTACGCTGGCCGAAATTGACCAGCTGTCGCGAAAAGTACCCCAGCTGTGCAAAGTGGCCCCCAACTCCCCGAAATACCACATGGAAGATGTGCACCGGGCCGGCGGCATCATGGGCATCATGGGCGAACTGGAGCGTGGCGGGCTGATCAACGCTGATTTGCCAACGGTCCACAGCAAAACCATGAGAGATGCCCTTGAGGTGTGGGACATCATGCGCTCGCCCACCGCCGAAGTAGTAGAGTTCTACAAGGCTGGCCCCGCAGGTATTCCCACCCAGACCGCCTTCAGCCAGAGTACCCGCTGGCCAAGCCTGGACGGGGATCGCGAGAACGGCTGCATCCGTTCCGTCGAGAACGCCTACTCGTCTGAGGGCGGACTGGCTGTGCTGTATGGCAACATTGCCCAGGATGGCTGTGTGGTGAAAACCGCCGGCGTGGATGAGAGCATTTACGTATTCGAAGGAAAAGCCAGGGTTTTTGAAAGCCAGGATGCGGCGGTTGCCGGCATTCTGAGCGATGAAGTGAAACCCGGCGAAGTCGTCATTATCCGTTACGAAGGCCCCCGTGGCGGACCCGGCATGCAGGAAATGCTGTACCCCACCAGTTACCTGAAATCCAAGGGGCTAGGCAAGGAATGCGCCCTGCTGACCGATGGCCGTTTCTCAGGAGGCACATCCGGGTTGTCCATCGGGCACGCCTCACCAGAAGCCGCTGCCGGCGGTGCCATCGGTCTGATCGAGAATGGTGATACCATCCTGATCAACATCCCCGAGCGCACCATTAATCTCCAGGTCAGCAACGAAGAACTGGACAAACGCCGCACAGACCGTGACGCCAGAGGCTGGAAGCCCGAGCTAGCCAGAGACCGCAAAGTATCTGCGGCGCTCAAAGCCTACGCGCTGCTGGCAACCAGTGCCGACAAAGGTGCTGTGCGGGATCTGTCCAAACTGGATTGAGCAAACTCGCTCCAATAAAAAAGCCCGCCTGACTAATATCTGGCGGGCTTTTTTGTTACGGCAAACCGATCACCAGAGCGACCAGCCGCTTTTCTCTTCTTCCTCTTCGGGCTCCGGTTCAGCCGCGGCGGGCACACTCTCGTCTGCCGAAGGCGCAGCGCCGGCCTGGCCTGTCGCGCTGGCCACAGACTGCACACCGCTCATACCCAAGGCACGCTTGGTAGCCTCATCCAGGGATCCGGTTACCTCAAGCCCCTGATCCCGCTGAAACTTTTCCAGCTCAGCACGGGTATGACTGCCCAGCTCCGGAGTAACATTCTCGATGTCGTAGCCGGCGCCGTACAAGGCATGCTTGAGGGCGACTATGTCGTTGGCATAGGCTGGGGAAGTCAACCCCAGAAGTGCGAGGATTCCGGCGGACAGGGCCGCCATTCGTACACGATGACTGAAAGGGTTCGTCATTGACACCTGATCTGCTCCTGATACCTCAGGGATATCGGTCTATTTATTATTATGTGGCGCCCATCTCCACAAGCCCGGGCGACACACAGACCTTAACACAGATCAGTCATCCTCTGCCGAACCTGTCGCACGGTTCGGCACATTCTCAGTGCTTTCATTGCCAAACTCACGGATGAAGATACCCCAGAACGCCATGAACAATGCCGCCACCAGCGGGCCCATCACAAACCCGTTAATGCCGAACATGACAAGGCCACCCAGAGTCGACAGCAAAACCAGATAATCCGGCATCTTGGTGTCTCGTCCCACCAGGATTGGCCGTAACAGGTTATCGGCCAGGCCGATCACTACCATCCCGTAGACTGCCAGGATAACCGCCGGCACCACGTCACCGATGGCCGCCAGGTAAACCGCAGCCGGAATCCACACAATGGCAGCACCGACGGCCGGCAGCAGGGAGAAAATGGCCATCACCACCCCCCACAGGAGCGCGCCGGAGATCCCCAGAATCCAGAAAATCACACCACCCAGGGCACCCTGGATGATGGCGATCAGCAAATTGCCTTTGACCGTTGCCCGGGTAACCTCCGCAAACTTGGCAAACAGCAGGCGTTCCCGCTCGTCGCCCAGTGGCAATGCCTTGATCAGCAGTTCCACCAGTTGCTGACCATCCCGAATCAGGAAAAATGCCAGATAGACCATAAGCGCCAGGCCAAGGAAAAACTGGAAGGTATTCTGGCCAATACCCAGGGCCTGTTTGGCGAGAAACTGGCTTCCGCCGACAAACACGCTCACCGCGCGATCCCTTAATTCGCCGAAACTGATGTCAAACTGCGCCAGAAATGCCTGAATTGCCGGGAACGACTGGTTAACCTGATCAATGTACTCACCAGGGCGAATCTCTCCGCTCTGGATCTTCTGATAAATTCCCATGCCTTCGGTAATCAGGGCCGCCCCCAGACCCAGAACCGGAATCACTACTATGATGATGCAGACCAGCAGGGTGACGATGGCATTGATGTTAGGCCTGTCGCCCATCCGGCGGGTCAGCCACTGTTTTACCGGGTAAAAAATCAGTGCAATGGCGATGGCCCAGAATATCGGCCCGAAAAATGGCTTCATCAACAACGCGAAGGCAATGGAAACGCCCACCAGCATCGCCAGAAAAGTCCGTGTCTCAAGTTTTGCGTACATAATCCCTATACCCTGGAAGCGAACAGCGCCCATCCCCGATGGAACGTTTCGAGAAAAAACAGAC
Source organism: Marinobacter sp. MBR-99 (assembly GCF_040547575.1). Classification (NCBI taxonomy): domain Bacteria; kingdom Pseudomonadati; phylum Pseudomonadota; class Gammaproteobacteria; order Pseudomonadales; family Marinobacteraceae; genus Marinobacter; species Marinobacter sp. MBR-99. The sequence goes on from NZ_JBEPPY010000003.1 coordinate 196,806, forward strand.
TAACACGATAGCGTGGCCACTAAAGCCAACTTCGCGATATAGTATCAGGTTATCGATTAGCCAATTAACAGGTCATGTTGTTGGATTCAGACGCCTTTACCGTTGAAACAGCCCTTGAGGCCGCGACAGAACTCCAGAAGGTTCTGGCCTCGCGCATGCACCGCCGAAAAGTGATGGGGCAGGAGGTTCTGGTGCCAGGACAACTGGGCGAAGCCCTTCAGCTTCCACGCACCATCAACCGCCTTCAAAGCAAACAACAGAAACAACGGGAGAAAGGGCTCGAAGACTTCCAGGAGCTTTGGCCGACGCTGTCCAGATTCACCCGGCATCGCGTTCTGGACAAGCTCGGATGGTACAACCCAAAAGAGCTGGATTGGGAGGACAAACGGTCAAACCGTCGCCCCGTGGTCGATCCTGACGCCTGATACGTATAACTGCTGAACCTAAATTAACTCAGGATTACTGTGACGACTTTGAACTGTCACATTCTGTCCTTATGTTCTATGGATCAGGAGGCTTTTTATGACAAATACAACCCATTACACCGCTATTCTGGCTGAAGGCAGCGCCGTACCGACGCTGTTGTGTGGCCATTGCCGCTCCATACTTTCCAGAACCAGGATTTTCAAGAACCAGGGCGACGACCATCAGGACATCCACTGCAACACCATCGGTCTTTGCTCGGCGGACGACTGCGGCGCCGTTAATTGTTGCGACGACGCGTTGGCCCGAATCGACAACCCCGAACGCCTGTTTGATATCGCGTCCTGATTCAAACTGGCAACGCACTGTTACGCAACTCAAACACACAAAATTTCCATCTGATTTATCCTGATTTTCGACGATTGCCGTAAAGACAATCACGCAACCAATCAGTCAGGACAGTCGATGGCATGCGTATTCTGAGAACCGACGAAGCCCGCTTCGCAGGCCTTCCGGATTATCCCTTCAAAGCAAATTATCTGGACGTTGAGCCCGGCCTGCGCATGCACTTCGTCGATCACGGTCCAGCCAACGGGTCTCCGGTCGTGATGCTTCATGGGGAGCCGTCCTGGTCCTATCTCTATCGACACATGATTCCAATGGTGGCAGAGGCGGGGTATCGGGTGTTGGCACCGGACCTGATTGGCTTCGGGAAATCCGACAAACCGGCCAATGTGACCGATTACAGCTACAGCCGACATATGAGCTGGCTGGCCCGCTGGCTGGAAGAGCTCAACCTTACCAATGTCACTCTGGTGTGCCAGAACTGGGGATCACTACTCGGGCTGCGACTGGCGGCGGAACACCACAGGCGTTTCAGCCGGATCATCGTCGGCAACGGCATGCTGCCCACCGGCGACTCGCCGGTACCGGCAGTATTCCGGGCCTGGAAGGCATTTGCCAGCCACAGCCCATGGTTTCCGGTAGCGCGCATCATCCAACTGGGTACCGAACGAGCCCTGAGCCCCGGCGAAATGGCCGCTTACGAGGCGCCGTTCCCCAGCGCAGAGTTCAAAGCGGGCGCCCGCGCCTTTCCAACCCTGGTTCCGGTTTCACCGGATGATCCGGCCAGCGCCGCCAACCGTGAGGCCTGGAGGATTCTGGAGAAATGGCGCAAGCCCTTTATTACCTGCTTCAGCAATGGCGATCCGATCACCCGGGGTGGTGATCGTCATATGCAAAGACGCATTCCCGGTGCACTGGGCCAGCCCCATATCACACTGCGTGGCGGCCACTTCCTGCAGGAAGACTCCCCCCGGGAGTTTGCCAGGGTCATACTGGACGCCCTTAAAGCGGAAATGGCGGCCTGAGCGCCACCCATCTCAACCAAAGACGGTCACCGTCTGGCGACTCAGCGCCACCAATTCGCCCCGCTCGGTCCAGATACCGGCATGGGTATGGCCGTAACCGGCTCCTGCCTGATCAATCGTGGCCCTGTAGAGCAGCCACTCCCCAGGCTTCATTGCCGGCCGCGGATGCACAATCTCCAACGCCCAGCTCAGGGAACTGGCCGGTGCCGGGCCTTTCAGATGTGGCAATAAAGCAGGCGGCCAGGCATCCACCAACGCCACGATATGCGCGTCGGTCAGGACAGAGGGCGTCTCCCGGAACTGCATCCAGCCTCCCATCTCACGACCACCCTTTCCGGAAAAAGGCATGTGGCCGAACGCCCAGCGCATTTCAATATGTTGTGTAAATTCCGGGGTAACCCCGGGAATGTATGACAACTCCTGACACTGGTCTACAGGAACAGCCTCCGGGGCAGGCGATGGCGCCAGTTGAACCGACGACTCCCGGTCACCACCAAAACTGGCCAGGCACGCCAGCCTGGTCTCACCGTTCTGCAGGATTCTTCCCTGCACCTGGGAAACCGCCTTACCCTCACGCAACAACTCTGCCTCGATTATCGCAGGTGCATCCGGTTCCACCGGCCCGACAAAAGACACCTGCAAAGCCCGCATGGCCCTGCCCGGAGCAACTTTCGACGCCATCACATCGAATGCCAGTGCCGCTACCAGCCCTCCGAAGGTGGCTCGCCCCTGCCCCCAACTGGCCGGAATGACCACTTCCCGGCTCTCGCGCACCGAACTCAGAAGCTCATCAAACGTCATACTCTTCCATTCCTGTTAATTAGCCTGCAAACAACAAAGACTGCCGCAGATTTATCGGTCAGGCAAGCGGCTTCCCCGGCAACTACCTACCCTATTACCGGCAATAGTCATGTTAAAGGCTGCCCAAACCGACTATAATACTTCAAAATCATGCATTGCATTTGTAATGCGATACCCTCCGAATACCGAGTACATTCATGTCAGAATTGTCTTTTGCCGAACTGGGGCTGGATCCAGCAGTACTGGAAGCCGTTGCCGCTGTTGGCTATGAAACTCCGTCGCCCATCCAGGCGCAATCCATTCCAGCCCTGCTGGCCGGCAATCACCTGCTGGGTGTTGCCCAGACCGGCACAGGCAAAACGGCCGCCTTTGCGCTTCCACTGTTGAGCCGCATTGACGCCAGCATCGCCGAGCCGCAGATTCTGGTGCTGGCGCCTACCCGGGAGCTGGCCATTCAGGTGGCCGAGGCGTTCACCACCTACGCCAGCAAGTTCCGGCATTTTCACGTACTGCCGATTTACGGTGGCCAGGATTTTTCTCCCCAGATTCGCGGCCTGAAACGCGGTGCCCAGGTCATTGTAGGTACCCCCGGCCGCTTGCTGGACCACCTGCGCAAGGGCACCCTGAAGCTGGACAACCTGCGCGCCCTGGTACTTGATGAAGCCGACGAAATGCTGCGCATGGGCTTTATTGACGACGTAGAGGCGATTCTGGCCAAAACTCCGGACACCTGTCAGCGCGCCCTGTTCTCGGCCACCATGCCGCCACAGATCAAGAAGGTTGCGCAGACCTATCTGAAAAACGCCACTGAAGTGCGCATCGAGAGCGAAACCCGCACCGTTGAGCGTATTTCTCAATTCGTATTACCGGTCTATGCCGAGCGTAAACTGGACGCCCTGACCCGCATCCTGGAAGTGGAGCCGTTCGACGCCTCCATTATTTTTGTGCGCACCAAGGCTGAGACTACCCTGCTGGCTGAAAAGCTGTCGGCTCGCGGCCATGCGGTTGCGCCTCTGAGCGGCGACCTGAACCAGCGCCAGCGTGAACAGACCGTAGAAGATCTGAAGCGCGGCAAAAAAGACATCATTATTGCCACCGACGTTGCGGCCCGAGGCCTGGACGTGCCCCGAATCACCCACGTGATCAACTACGACGTACCCTACGACACCGAGGCGTACATCCACCGGGTTGGCCGCACCGGCCGTGCCGGACGCACCGGTAAGGCGATTTTGCTGGTAACCCCGCGCGAGCGCAGCTGGCTGCGCACCCTGGAGCGGGCCACCAACTCGCCGATGGAACCGTACCAGCTGCCGTCACCGGCTGCGCTGCAGAAAATGCGGGTAGAGCAGTTTGAAGAGCAACTGCTGGGCTTCACCAACGATCCCCGATCTGCCAAGGCCATTGCCCTGCTGGACGACATTGCCGAGCGCAATGACATGGACATGGCCGCCGTTGCTGGCGCCCTGGCCTGCTTGCTGGAAGCCTCCCAGCCGGATTCACTGCCACTGGAGCAGCCCGAAGCCCTGCCGGAAGTGTCGGCAGCGCCCCGTCGCGACCGCAAAGGCCCGCCTCCGGGCAAAGGCGGTTTTCGCAAGGGTGGCCCCGGCAAGAAATTCAGCAAAGATGGCAAGCCCGGCTTCCGCAAGGGACCGCCCAAGGGCAAGCCTGCTGGCAAAGGCGGCAAGCCCTCTGCCAATAACCCAAAGCGCGCCCCGCGCTAAGGGCCAGAACCGCTAGCCGGTCAGGCTGACCGGCTACGCTGGTAGACGACAAAGCTGTAGTTGTAGGGATTATTGTCAGACGCGGAGAAATCTTCGCGTCCGATCTCTTCCCAGTCATCCCAGTTCACTTCCGGAAAGTAAGCGTCGCCATCTACTTCGGCGTGTACTTGTGTGATGTACATCCGGTCGACCATGGGCAGTGCCTCGGCGTAGATCTGGCCACCGCCGATAATCATTACCTCATCACCACCCTCCAGCTCCGCCTGGGCCTGAGCCTTGACCAGCGCCTCATCCAATGATGCCGACGCAACCGTACCGGCCGGCGCCTGCCAGTCTGCATTCCGTGAAATGACGACGTTCATCCGTCCCGGCAGTGGCCTACCGATAGAATCCCAGGTTTTCCGCCCCATGATGATGGGCTTACCCATAGTGGCTTGCTTGAAGTAACGCAGATCGCCAGGCAGATACCAGGGAAGCTTATTGTCCCGCCCAATGACGCGGTTCCGGGACATCGCAACAATCAGTGCCTTTCTCATATTTAGTCCTCATAGCCTGGAGTTAGCGAGGAGCGGGAGCTGGTTTTCAAAACACGCTCAAGCACATCCATGTGACGCTTGGGCTCCGCCATCCCTGGCTCCGCACAGTTTTGAAAACCAGCTCCCGCCCCTCGCACCCAAACTTCACTGTATGACTTCATTTACTGCGATCTATCTCGCAGCCTGATCGCTGGCAAGCGGGTGGGGCTTTCCGAAAATCTGCGGAGCCAGGGATGGCGGAGCCGAAGCCGCACAGGGACGTCTTGAGGCGCTTTTCGGAAAGCCCCACCCGCTTGGCAGCAGACTCCCATACTCGCGGGCCCGTCTGACGAAAACACCGCCAGGCTATCAATTAAATCGCAATAGGGGCCTTGATGACCGGGTAAGGGTCATAACCTTCAAATTCGAAGTCTTCCAGCTCGTAATCAAAAATCGATTCCGGCTTGCGCTTGATCACCAGCTTCGGCAACGCACGGGGCTCGCGCTTTAGCTGCTCGAAGACAATATCGTCAGTCAGGTGATTGCTGTACAGATGACAGTCCCCAAACGTATGCACAAACTCACCAACATCCAGATCACACTGCTGGGCAATCATGTGGGTCAACAACGCATACGACGCAATATTGAAAGGCACCCCCAGAAACAGATCCGCACTGCGCTGGTACAACTGACAAGACAGCTTACCGTCCGCCACATAGAACTGGAACAGACAGTGGCAGGGAGCCAGCGCCATGCGCCCTTCCCGCACATTCTCCTGCGGACTGACCGACTCATCCGGCAGCTCCGCCGGGTTCCAGGCGGAGACAATCAGGCGTCGGGAGTTGGGCTTGGTTTGGATTTGCTCGATCACCTCGCTGATCTGATCGATCACCCGACCGTCATGGCACTGCCAGCTGCGCCACTGCTTGCCGTAAATTGGCCCCAGGTCGCCATTATCGAGTGCCCATTCATTCCAGATACTGACCTTTCGTTCCGCAAGCCAGGTGTTGTCAGTGGAACCTTTCAGGAACCATAGCAACTCGTAGATGATGCTACGCAGGTGAACTTTTTTGGTGGTCACCAGCGGGAAGCCTTCCTGCAGGTTAAAGCGCATCTGCCGGCCAAACACGGAGCGGGTGCCAACGCCGGTGCGGTCGCCCTTGTCGAATCCGTTGTCGACAACGTCTTGCATCAGGTCGAGGTAGGCTTTCATGCAGCGTTTCTCCGGTAAGCAATCGTAATCAGGGCAGCACCGGCGATCACCATGGGCAATGACAGCACCTGCCCCATCGTCAGCCAGTCGAAGGCCAGGTAACCCAGTTGCGGGTCAGGCTGGCGGAAAAATTCGGTCAGGAAGCGGAAGCTGCCGTAGCAGGCCAGGAACAGGCCAGAGACCGCCATTTTCGGCCGGGGCTTGGAGGAAAACCACCACAGGATGGCAAACAGCACCACACCTTCCAGGGCAAACTGATAGAGCTGCGAGGGGTGCCGGGCCAGGCTGTCGGGAGCGGTGCGGAACACCATGCCCCAGGACACGTCCGTGGGCTTGCCCCAGAGCTCGCCGTTGATAAAGTTGCCCAGGCGGCCGGCGCCCAGGCCGACAGGCACCAGTGGTGCCACGAAATCGGCAATGCGCCAGAACCCCGCCGAACTTTTACGCCCGAACCACCACATGGCCAGCATCACCCCCAGCAAGCCTCCGTGGAAGGACATGCCGCCTTCCCATACCCGCAATAGCCACAGAGGGTCGGCCACGAAGGCATCGAAATTGTAAAACACCACATAACCGAAACGTCCACCGAGAATGACACCCAGCGCTATGTAAAACAGCAGGTCACCCACTTGCTCTTCATTCAGGGGCGACCAGGGTTTGCGGCTACGCAGGCGGCCAAGCCACCAGCCGACAGCAAAACCGACCAGGTAGGTCAGGCCATACCAGTGAATTTTCAGGGGGCCGATGGCGATAGCCACCGGGTCAATCTGCGGGTGTTGCAACATGAATACGCTCTCAACTCAGCAGGAATCGGAGGCCGACGATGATCAGCACAATGGCAAATATCTTTTTCAACAGGCGGCCATCCAGCTTGTGCGCCAGCTTTGCACCGAACCGGGCAAAAAAGACACTGGTGGCGACGATACCGACCAACGCCGGTAAATAGATAAACCCAACACTGAGATCCGGCAGTTCCGGGTTCTGCCAGCCGGTCCAGATGTTACCGGCAGCGCCGGCCAGGGCAATTGGCAAACCGATGGCAGCGGACGTGGCAACGGCCTGCTGCATACGAACGTTGCACCAGATCAGGTAAGGCACCGAGAGTGTGCCACCGCCAATTCCGAAGATGGCAGATGCCCAGCCAATAAGCCCGCCAGCTCCCCAAAGCCCGGCGTTTCCCGGCACATCCCGGCCAGGCTTCGGATTTGCTTCCAGCAGCATTTTCAGCGCCACCAGAATAGCGAACGCACCAATGATGGTTTTCAGCATCGGGCCACTCAACAGCGACGCCGTCCAGGCGCCGACCAGAGCTCCAATGATGATTCCGACCGTCATGGGCCGCACCAGTTCCCATCGCACGGCCCCGTGAACGTGGTGAGTGCGTATGGAACTGATGGACGTAAACACGATAGTGGCCAGGGAGGTACCAATGGCGAGATGGGCAGCAACCTCAGAACTGAAGCCCTGGAACCCGAAAGTGAAAATCAGTACGGGAACAATGACCAGGCCACCGCCGATGCCAAACAGGCCCGCCATGGTGCCTGCCAGTGCACCGAGTATCAGATAAAGAGCGAATATACCGATCAGGGTCATGTTTTTTGCTTAATCCCGGGTAGAAATAAGGCTGGTATGATACGCATTGTTGCCAATCGCTGCAGCCTCCCAATTCAATAAAAGGATTGCCATCAACCATGTGCCTTATTGCTTTTGCCATCGGACAGAACCCGGAGTTTCCGCTGGTGGTGGCGGCCAACCGGGACGAGTTCTTCCGACGCCCCACCGCTGCCATGGACTGGTGGCAGGACAACAGCGGCCACCGAATTCTGGCCGGGCGGGACATGGAATCCGGTGGCACCTGGTTAGCCGTCAGCGCTGACGGCGCGGTCGCCGCCGTCACCAATGTGCGGGAAGGAAGTGCCGAGACGGGGCGCCGAAGCCGTGGCGAGCTGCCATTAGATGCACTCAATCACCCAATCAGAGAGCTGCGATCCTCACTGGACGAGGAGCCGGGGCGCTATGCAGGGTTCAATCTGGTGAAACTCGCGGGGCTCGGTGGCTGGTATTACAGCAACCGGGACGCTCACCCGGGCCGGCGGGTTTTCCGTGGCGTTTACGGCCTGAGCAACCATCTGCTGCAGACTCCCTGGCCGAAACTGCTACGGCTGCGCACGGCTGTTGGCCATTGCGTGGAACAGTCAAGTAAAGACCCGGAACCACTGCATGACCAGCTGCTGTCACTGCTACAGGACACCACGCCAGCACCAGACCAGAGCCTGCCGGATACTGGTGTTGGCATCGAAACCGAGCGGTTTCTGTCATCGCCATTCATTGTCGGCGATCACTACGGAACCCGCGCTACCACGGTTGTGACCGTGTCTCGACTGGGCCAGATTTCAGTCACCGAGCAATCCTGGGGGCCGAATGCCACAACGCTCGAAAAACGCCAATTCGCCTGGCAGCGATAGCTCAGGGACTCTGATATAATCCGCGCAATTTCCGAAACATCCGACCGGAGGTCGCCCATGGCCGGCGAGAATAACAGCAGCACATCCATTGCCGACTTTGAAAAATCCCTGGACGAGCTGGAGCAACTGGTTCGTGACCTTGAGCAGGGGGAGCTTTCGCTGGAACAGTCCCTCGCCGCCTTCGAGCGGGGCGTAAAGCTCACCCGCGAATGCCAGACCGCCCTGAAAACCGCCGAACAACGTGTAGAACAGCTGGTTCAGAACAGTGATGGCTCCCTGGAGACGCGTCCTTTTTCAGCGGATGATGCCAACTGATGAGTGAGCGCCTTTCTCTCGCTCAGGAGTTCCTGGAACAGTGCCGCCGGCAAATTGACCAGGCACTGGAGCGCTCAATTCGCAATGGCGCCGCCTCCCCCAGGCTGGATGACGCCATGCGCTACAGCGTTCTGGGTGGTGGCAAACGCATTCGCCCGGCGCTGTGCCTGGCTGCCGCCCGAGCCATCGGCGCCGAATCATCCACAGCGTTGACTCCCGCCTGTGCGCTGGAACTGGTTCACGCCTATTCCCTGGTGCATGACGATCTGCCCGCCATGGATGACGACGACCTCCGACGCGGCAGGCCAACCGTTCATATCGCGTTTGATGAAGCCACCGCAATACTGGCCGGCGATGCCCTGCAAACCCTGGCCTTTGCTCTGTTGGCGGAGGCCCCGGGGCTGTCCGACCAACAACGCATAGCGATGATCCGGGAGCTGGCGTCTGCCAGTGGTCATCAGGGAATGGTTGGTGGCCAGGCGATTGATCTGGAATCCGTCGGCCACCGCCTGACCATCGAACAGCTTGAATCCATGCACCGCCATAAAACCGGTGCCCTGATCGAAGCCAGCGTTCGCCTGGGCGCACTGACATCCGCCTCCGTCACGGATAAACAACTGGCCGCCCTGTCGGAGTTCGCCAGCGCCCTGGGCCTGGCATTCCAGGTGCAGGACGACCTGTTGGATATTGAAGGCGATACCGAAGTGATCGGAAAGCGGCAAGGATCGGATGCCGCCAGGGAAAAGCCGACCTATCCGGCCCTGCTGGGTATTGCCGGGGCCCGGGAACACCTTGAACAGCTGCTTGCCCAGGCCCAAAGCGCCCTGGACAGCTTTGGCGACGAGGCTGAAGTGCTGAGGGCCATGGCCGATTTCGTTGTGGCCAGAAGCCACTAAGCCGCGCTGGCAACCAAAAATCCGCCAGCCTGACGATACCGTTTTGTAACATCTGGCCCGGGAAGTGTGAAACAGACCTCCCTGTTCCCTTATAATGCCAGTCACAGAATCCATATTCCGATAAAGACCCGAGCTGATGCAGGACACATACATTTTCAGGGAAATCCCGTCGCAGCGGCCCAACACGCCCATTCTTGACCGGATTGACGTGCCCGCCCAGCTGCGTACCCTGCCCGAAGAAGATTTACCACAACTGGCCAGGGAACTCCGGGCCTTCCTGCTCTGGTCTGTGGGCCAGACCGGCGGGCACTTCGGTGCCGGTCTCGGGGTTCTGGAACTGACCGTCGCCCTGCACTATGTCTTCAACACGCCTGAAGATCGCCTGGTCTGGGATGTCGGCCACCAGGCCTACCCCCACAAGATCCTGACCGGGCGCCGGGAACAGATGGGCAGTATCCGCCGCAAGGACGGCCTGGCCGGGTTCCCGAAGCGTGCGGAAAGCGAATACGACACCTTCGGCGTTGGCCACTCCAGCACCTCCATCAGTGCCGCCCTGGGCATGGCCATTGCCGCCCGCATGCAGAACACGGGGCGCAAGAGCATCGCCGTGATCGGCGATGGCGCCATGACCGCGGGCATGGCCTTTGAGGCACTGAACCACGCCGGCCACCTGCACGCCGACATGCTGGTAATCCTGAACGATAACGACATGTCGATTTCCCGCAATGTGGGTGGGCTGTCCAACTATTTCGCCAAGCTGCTGGCCAGCCGTACCTACAATCAGGTTCGGGACAGCAGTAAAAAAGTGCTGAAAAGCACCCCGCACCTGATGGCACTGGCCAAGAAAACCGAAGAGCACTTCAAAGGCATGATTGCTCCAGGCACACTGTTCGAAGAGTTAGGCTTCAACTACATCGGACCCATTGACGGCCACGACCTGCCATTGCTGGTTGAAACCCTTGAGAATATCCGTGAACTGGACGGCCCGCAGTTCCTGCACGTGGTGACGACCAAAGGTAAAGGTTTTGCGCCCGCCGAGGCAGACCCCATTGGCTATCACGCCATCAACAAGATCGAGCCGGTACCTCCGAGCAAACCGGAACCGGTGAAACCAAAGCAGGCCAAACCCAAATACGCCAATGTCTTCGGCCAGTGGCTGTGCGATGCCGCTGAGCAGGATGAGCGAGTGGTCGGCATCACCCCCGCCATGTGCGAGGGCTCAGACCTGCTGGCGTTCTGCGAGCGTTTCCCGGACCGCTACTTTGACGTGGCCATCGCCGAGCAGCATGCAGTCACCCTGGCCGCCGGCCTGGCCTGTGACGGTGCCAAACCGGTAGTAGCAATCTACTCGACCTTCTTGCAGCGCGGCTACGACCAGCTGATTCATGACGTCGCCATCCAGGATCTGGACGTGCTGTTTGCCATCGACCGTGCCGGGCTGGTGGGCGAGGATGGCCCGACCCACGCCGGGGCATTCGACATCAGCTATCTTCGCTGCATCCCGAAAATGGTGGTGATGACCCCCTCAGATGAAAACGAAACCCGCCAGCTGCTGCACACCGGCCTTCAGTACCGCGGCCCGGCTGCTGTGCGCTACCCCCGGGGTACAGGCCCCGGTGCCGAAATCCAGCAGGCGCTGAAAGCCTTGCCCATTGGCAAAGGCCGGATTATGCGTGAGGGCGCACGGGTCGCCATTCTCAATTTTGGCACCCTGCTGGATTCCGCCATGCAGGCAGCCGATAGTCTGAATGCCACAGTGGCTGATATGCGCTTCGTTAAACCGCTGGATGAGGATCTGGTGCTGGAACTGGCCGAGAAACACGACCTGCTGGTGACGCTGGAAGAGAACGTGGTGGCTGGCGGCGCCGGCAGTGCAGTGACCGAATGCCTGAATAACCGGGAAGTGATGCTGCCGATACTGCAGCTGGGCTTGCCAGACCGCTTTGTCGACCATGGCAAACACGGGGAATTACTCAAGGAATGCGGGCTGGACCCAGAGGGTATCCGCAACGCCATCGCCAGCCGGCTTGACCGCGTCGGCAAAACCGCCCTGACCGCCATTAAGTAGTCTCTGTTGGCTGATGGCACAGTCGCGCAATCAGCCGAGCTTGCCAGTCGGCGCAGTCAGGGCCAGCCGATGGATCAGGCCGGGTCGTCGTCCTGATGAGTCTCAAGCCAGTGGCCGAGCTTGCTCTGCTTGGTGTTGAGGTAGTGCTCGTTGTGCGGGTTTCGACCCACGTGCAGGGGCACGCGTTCAGAAATCTGGATACCGTAAGACTCCAGCGCCTTGACCTTGCGCGGGTTATTGGTCATCAACTTCAGACTACGGATGCCCAGGTGCTCGAGCATATCCTTGCACATGCTGTAGTCCCGCAAGTCCGCGCCAAAGCCCAACCGCTCATTCGCTTCTACGGTATCTGCGCCCTGGTCCTGCAACCGATAGGCGCGAATCTTGTTCAACAACCCGATACCACGACCTTCCTGGCGCAGGTACATCAAAATGCCACGGCCTTCGCGAGCAATGCTGCGCAACGCCTCTTCCAACTGATAGCCGCAATCACAACGCATACTGTACAGGGCATCACCGGTCAGGCATTCGGAATGGGTACGTGCCAACAGCGGCTCATCGCTATCAATATCACCCAGCGTCAGTGCCACATGCTCCTTTCCGGTGTCCGGCTCTTCAAAGCCGTGCATGTCGAACACACCGAAGGGGGTGGGCAAACGGCAGGTCTCAATGTAACGAACAGCCACTGTGTTTCCTCGTGGTTCTGACAAATTGGGCGGGCATTCTATCATGCGGCTGCTTGCCTGGCGTAGTGTTGGCACATTTACTCTCCGAATACTGGGCGGTCCGTAAGAGTACGGCCATGGCCGGAGAGCAGATCATTGTTCCGGCGCGCGCCAATGCCCCGAGCGGCCGCCCTTCTTTTCCAGCAGCCGAACACCATCCACCACCATGGCCTTATCCACGGCTTTGCACATGTCGTACAGGGTCAGCGCGGCAACACTGGCAGCGGTGAGCGCCTCCATCTCGACACCGGTCTGCCCCGACAGTTTGCAGCGGGTAAGGATATGCACCGAGGCGCCGTCCGCCCCCGGAGACAACTCCACTTTCACCGACGTCAGATTCAGGGCATGGCACAGGGGAATGAGGTCATGGGTTTTCTTGGCAGCCATGATGCCGGCAATGCGGGCGGTAGCCAGTACATCGCCCTTGGGATGCTCTCCTTCAATAATCATTCGCAGGGTTTCCGGGGCCATGCGGATGGTCGCTTCCGCCCGGGCTTCCCGCTCGGTGACGGCCTTGCTCGTCACATCCACCATTCGGGCTTCACCCTTATCATCCAGATGGGTCAACTTGCTCACACTGCACTCCCCGCTCATTGTTGATCTGTCACTGTTTGTCTACTGTCGCATAGCCTGATGCCGACGGAAATCCGTAATCTCCGCCAACGGCTCACCACCAGAAACCAATGCCGGCAATGCCCTGGCCGCCCCGTTCACGACACAGTGTTTCATGACTGGGTGCCAGCCCCCCCAGCCCGTAGACTGGAAGGGTGGCATCGGCCACCAGGGATTCGAACTGCTCCCAGCCCATTCCCGGTTGCCCCGGATGGGTGGGCGTTTCCAGCACCGGCCCAAGCGTCGCGTAATCTGCCCCTAGAGTCGCTGCATGGCGCAGTTGGCCCTGATCATGGCAAGACACCCCCAACCATCGATCGGCCGGCACAGGGCGCCCTGAGAGAGCCTGAGCCTCACGCCAGGGCATGTGCAGGCCGGCAGCCTTTGGAAACGCTTCCAGCAACCCCGGATGTCCGTGCAAAATCAGCCCGACACCAGCACCGGAACAGATCGGCAAAGCCTCCGCCGCCAGTCTCCGGTAGTCGTTATCCGGCAACTGCGGCGCCCGAAGCACAGCCAGCTGTCCCGCCATCCCGCCGATCGACCGCTCCAGCCGGCTGATGCCGTCCTGCCAGGATGCCATGGGGCCGACGATGGCGAGGCGCTGCGGTAGATTGAGTGCCCGAATGATCGGGCGGTTGGCGGCAGGGAAATCCGCATCGGCGAGCTCGCAAGGCCTCAGCCAGTTTACCGGCTGCCCTTCCCGACCCTCTGGCTGCCCCTCAGCCTTGCAGGTTTTCCAGACATCCAGGAACACCTGTTTGTCGCCATAGTCATGGCGGATACCGATGACCGGTTCCAGACTGCCCAGAGGCACCTGCAGACCGGTTTCCTCGGCGATTTCCCGAACCAGCGCCTGCTGCACCGTTTCCCCAGGCTCCACCTTGCCACCCGGAAACTCCAGCAGACCACCCTGATGCACGTGTTCGGGGCGGCGGGCAATCAGTACTCTGCCATCACGGATAATAACGGCCACGGCGACATGGATCTGTTTCTTCCCGGCCGTGGCCGATGACTCAGGTACGGTATTCAGCATTGATGGTCACGTAGTCGTGGGAGAAATCACAGGTCCACACGGTTTCCTGAACGCTACCGCGCTTGAGGTCGATGGCAATGGTGATTTCTTCCTGGTTCATAACCCGCTGGCCCCGGTCTTCGGAATAGTCGTCAGCGCGACCGCCATTGCGCACCAGGCAAACATCACCCAGATGGATTTCCAGGGCACTCAGATCCAGATCCGGTACGCCGGCGCGCCCCACCGCTGCCAGAATCCGGCCCCAGTTCGGGTCCGAAGCAAACAGTGCAGTCTTTACCAGCGGCGAGTGCGCGACGGTATAGGCCACATCCAGGGCTTCCTGCTGGTTGGCGGCGCCGCTGACATCGATGGTGACGAACTTGGTGGCGCCCTCACCGTCCCGGACAATGGCGTGGGCCAGGTCCAGGTACACTTGACGAAGTGCCTCCCTCAGTTTCGGCAGCTGCGGACTGTCTGCAGTAATCTCCGGCCCGTCGTACTGGCCACTGGCCATCAACATGCAGGCATCGTTGGTGGAAGTATCGCCATCGATGGTAATCCGGTTGAACGACTTCTCGCCCAGCTCCGACGCCAGTGACTGCAGAACGTCGGGTGCAATACGGGCATCGGTAGCGATAAACCCGAGCATGGTGGCCATGTTTGGCCGGATCATCCCGGCGCCTTTGCTGATACCGGAAATGGTCACCGTATGGCCGCCCAGGTCCACGCGGACCGAAGCTCCCTTGGGACGAGTGTCGGTGGTCATGATGCCACTGGCCGCTTCTGCCCAGCGGTCTTCCCGGGTATTGGCCAGAGCTTCCGGCAGCGCTTTGACAATCTTGTCGACGGGCAGGGGCTCGCCGATCACACCCGTAGAGAATGGCAGCACTGCGTCCGCGCTCACTCTGGCCTCGGCCGCAAGCGCCTCACAACAGCGCAGTGCATCGGCCATGCCGCGTTCGCCGGTTCCGGCATTGGCGTTCCCGGTATTGATCAGCAAGTAACGGGGTGCTCCCTGGGCCAGATGTTTCCGGCTCAGTACCACCGGCGCCGCACAGAACTGGTTGCGGGTGAAAATGCCCGCCACTCGCGCGTCCGGTACCAGCTCGAACACTACGATGTCTTTGCGGCCGGGCTTTTTGATACCCGCACTCGCAATGCCCACCTTGATACCCGCCACCGGGTAAAACTCGGGTAAGGTTCCGGGACCTACCGCCATGCCTGCCTCCTGAATTCATCCGAAACTGTAAACGACAAAACCCGCAAACCGCCCTTACACTGGCCGATTGCGGGTTCTGGTGCTGAGGTTGTTGCTCAGGCTTTAGCTGACCTTACCGCAACACTGCTTGTACTTCTTGCCAGACCCACAGGGACAAGGTTCGTTGCGCCCCACCTTGCGCTCCTGGCGAACAAAGGTCTCCGGGGTGCCCTGAGCCTGGTTACCCTGGCCAGCGTCCTCACCCTGAGTGGCGCTGGTCTGTTCGTGTTGCAACTTGGCCCGAGCCATTTCCCGCTCAAGTTCTTCCTTGCGGCGGCGCTCGATTTCTTCCATCTCTTCGCGGCTCTGAACCCGGACATGGCACAGCACACGGGTGACGTCACGCTTCATGGTATCGAGCATGGTCTCGAACAGGTTGAAAGCTTCGCGCTTGTATTCCTGCTTAGGATTCTTCTGGGCATAACCGCGCAGGTGAATACCGCGGCGCAGATGATCCATGTTCGACAAATGCTCTTTCCAGAGGGTATCGAGCACCTGCAGGAACACCTGCTTCTCGAACTTGCGCATGGGCTCTGCGCCGGCAATCTCTTCTTTCGCCTTATATTCGGTGACGATAGCGTCAAGAATCTTCTGGCGCAGGTTTTCCTCGTAGAGCTTGCTGTCTTCGTCCAACCACTGCTGAATCGGCAAATCAATGGCCATCTCAGACTGCAACTGCGATTCCAACCCGGCCACATCCCACTGCTCCGGCATGCTCTGGGGCGGGATAAACTCGCTGACCATGGCGTCAACCACATCACTGCGAATGGTATCCACCATCTCGGAGATGTCGTCAGACGCCATCACCTCGTTACGCTGATCATAGATCACCGTACGCTGATCGTTGGCCACGTCATCATATTCCAGCAGGGTTTTACGCATGTCGAAGTTACGACCTTCCACCTTGCGCTGGGACTTCTCGATGGCATTGGTGACCATCCGGTGTTCGATGGCCTCGCCTTTCTTCATGCCCATGGCCTGCATCAGGTTCTTCACCCGCTCAGGGGCAAAAATCCGCATCAGGTTATCTTCCAGCGACAGGAAGAAACGGGAGGAACCCGGGTCGCCCTGACGGCCGGCACGGCCCCGCAACTGGTTATCGATCCGCCGCGATTCGTGGCGCTCGGTGCCGATAATATGAAGACCACCAGCATCCAGCACCTGATTGTGGCGCTCAGTCCACTCGGCCTTCATACGGGCAACTTCTTCCTCTGACGGGTTACCCAGAGCGGCCACTTCGTATTCCCAGTTACCACCCAACACAATGTCCGTGCCACGGCCGGCCATGTTGGTTGCGATGGTCACCGCTCCGGGGCGGCCCGCCTGGGCAATAATCAGCGCTTCTGAATCATGCTGCTTGGCGTTAAGGATCTTGTGCTCGATCCGGGCTTTCTTGAGCAGCATGGACAGCAACTCAGAGGCTTCGATGGATGCCGTACCCACCAGGATTGGCCGGCCTTCACCGGTCACATCCTTGATCTCATCAATGATGGCGTGAAATTTTTCTTCCTGGGTCAGGTACACCAGATCGTTGTAATCAATCCGCTGAATCGGCTTGTTGGGCGGAATCACCACCACGTCCAGACCGTAGATCTGGCGGAATTCGAAGGCTTCGGTATCGGCGGTACCGGTCATACCGGCCAGCTTGTCGTACAGACGGAAATAGTTCTGGAAGGTGGTCGATGCCAGGGTCTGACTCTCGGCCTGGATCTTCAGGCCCTCTTTCGCCTCGATGGCCTGGTGCAGGCCTTCGCTCCAGCGACGGCCCGGCATGGTCCGGCCAGTATGCTCATCAACGATCACAACCTGACCGCCCTGAACGATGTAATCGACATCCTTCTGGAACAGGTGATGAGCCCTCAGAGCTGAGTGAACGTGGTGCAGCAGGCTCAGGTTGGCGGCCGAGTACAGGCTTTCGCCCTCTTGCAGCAAGCCCCGTTCCAGCAGCAACTCTTCAACCTTCTCATGACCAGCCTCGGTGAGTTCCACCTGGCGGGACTTTTCGTCGATGGTAAAGTCACCGGAGCTTTCTCCGGATTCACTGACCTCACCTTTTTCAAGGTTCGGAATCAGGGTATTAATGGCCTGATAGAGTTTCGAGGAATCTTCCGCCGCACCAGAAATGATCAGGGGGGTACGGGCCTCGTCGATCAGGATAGAATCCACCTCATCCACGATGGCAAAGTTGAGACCGCGCTGGACCTTGTCATCAATACTGAAGGCCATGTTATCGCGCAGGTAGTCAAAGCCGAATTCGTTGTTGGTACCGTAGGTGATATCTGCCTGGTAGGCGGCGCGTTTCTCTTCCGGTGGCTGGCCGGCAACGACCACACCAATGGTCAGGCCAAGGAAGCGATACAGCTTGCCCATCCACTCGGCGTCACGGCTTGCCAGGTAATCGTTGACGGTTACAACATGAACGCCCTTGCCGGGCAATGCGTTGAGATAAACCGCCGCGGTCGCCACCAGGGTTTTACCCTCACCGGTCTTCATCTCGGCAATGCGGCCTTCGTGCAGGGTCATACCGCCAATCAGCTGTACGTCGTAATGACGCATGCCCATCACCCGGCGACTGGCTTCACGAACGGTGGCAAAGGCTTCAGGCAGCAGGGCATCCAGGGCTTCGCCCTCATCGAGGCGCCGGCGAAATTCTGCGGTCTTGCCCTGCAACTCGGAATCCGACAACCCGCCCAGCGCCTCTTCAAGTTGATTGATGCGCGTAACGGTTTTGCGCATCCGCTTGATTTCTCTGGCGTTTTTACTGCCGAACATCTTCGTTGCAAGCTTTGTGAACATAGACCACTGCTTCTTCAGTTAAACGGAGGAAGCCGGCATTCTAACCTTATTTGGCGACAGGACAAAAGGTGGGGTTCACGGGAATGGAATCAGCGGCTTGCGCGCTGGATATATTTCTCAGGATTTTCGGACTTGCCATTGCGGATTACTTCAAAATGCACGTGGGGGCCAGTAGACCGGCCGGTGCTCCCCATCAGCGCGACAACCTGCCCCTTCTGGACCACATCACCGGTTTCAACCTTAATGGTCTTGGCGTGGGCATAACGGGTAACCAGCCCGTCGCCGTGATCCACCTCAACCAGATTGCCGTAGCCAAAGCGATCACCGGCATAGGTCACAACGCCGGCACCGACAGTGATGATGTCACTGCCTTCCTTCCCTGCCAGATCCACTCCGGCATGCCAGCGGCGCTTGCCGGTAAAGGGATCGGTACGATATCCATAAGGGGACGACAACCAACCCCAGGTAATGGGACGGCCCTGCAGATACAGCTCGTCTTCAAGCTTGTTGCGGGACGCCACCTTATCAAGCAATCGCAGCTGCTTTTCGCGATCATCCAGCGTGCGCTCCAATTGCTCGATCATATCGGTCAGCTCAGGGGCGCTGTAGGACTCACCCCCCATACCATCTTCTGGCCCACCAACGGCCGCCGGCTGATCAAAATTGAACTCATCGCTGGCCACCAGCCCCGACTCAACGAAGCGCTGACCAAGGGCATCCAGTCGCAGAAGGCGCCCCTGGATGTCACCAAGCCGAAGTGTTAGCGCGTCCACCTGCTGCTGCACGCTCTCCCGAACCCGGGTCACCTCGGCCCGCTGTTCCTGAAGCTTGTCTTGCCAGGTGGAGACCAGTTCGGTCTCTGTGGGCTTTTTAGCTTCCGCCTTTGCCACGGCCACCTGATAACCCGCCCAGCCAGCCGCCAACAGCAGCGCCAGCACGGTAAACACCAGAGCTGTAACAACGCCGGCGTTGAGCGCGATTGCCCGGGAACGGCCGTGGCGTTTGCCAACGAATATTACGTTCATATCGTCATTCGATTTCATTGAAGAGCCGCATACCTGTCCCTGTAGTGCTGCGGCCCGGAAATAAACATCCGAGCGGTTCTGCTATCCTTGGCAACAACTACGTACTGATAAATCGCAGCGCCCGGTAGACATACTCATTACCCACAATGTAAAACGAGTGTGTTATCAGCGCTACGCACAAAGCGTGCCGAAGTGTAACCAATCGTAAACAGTCCCGTCGAGAAAAAAGCCGGTTATGAGCAAAAAAAATGACCAAAAAATGATCTTTGGCAAAGTGGCTTCCAGCACCGGCTCCACTCTGAAAGCCCTGCTGACCAAAGCAGAACTCCACCAGCAGGCGGAGCAACTGGTGCTGGACGCGATTCCGGAAGAACTGGCAGATGGCACTCGTTTTGTCAGCTGCATCGACGGAGAACTGGTGCTGGCCACAGACAATGCCAGCAAGGCTACCCGGCTAAGGTTCCGGCAACACGAGATTATGGAAGCGTTACGGGAGCAGGAGCTGTTCAGATTTGTCTGGAAAGTCCGCATCAAGGTGTCACCCCTGAGGTACCGCGACAAACCGGTGGTCAAAATGACGCCCCTGAGCAAAGAAAATGCCCGGCTCCTCAAAGAGGAAGCCGGGCACACGAAGGATAAAGCACTACGCGAGGTTCTCGAAAAACTCGCAAGCCACGTCCGGGATTAAGGCCTCCCGCCTTAAGCCTGGGCCGCCAGCACGGGCTTCATGTAAGAGATGGGGGCGGTCGCTTCATCGTCGAAAGTCACCACTTCCCATGCGTCTTCTTCTGCCCTGAGCTTGCGCAGCAGCTTATTATTCAGGTCGTGACCGGATTTGATGCCGCGGAACTCGCCAATCAGGCTGTTGCCCAGCAGGTAGAGATCTCCGATCGCGTCCAGAACCTTGTGCTTGACGAACTCATCATCGTAACGAAGGCCATCTTCGTTAAGAATCTTGTAGTCGTCGACCACAATGGCGTTATCAACACTGCCACCCAACGCCAGGTTCATCGCACGCAGCTTTTCGATATCGCGCATGAACCCGAAAGTACGGGCACGGGAGACCTCCTTCACGAATGACGTGCTGGAGAAATCCACCGTTGCGGTCTGGGCGCGACCCTTGAACACCGGATGGTCAAAATCGATACCAAAGCTGACCTTGAAGCCTTCAAACGGCAGGAAGGTCGCTTTCTTGTCACCTTCTTCGATGGTGACTTCCCGCTTGATGCGGATAAAGCGCTTGGCGGCATCCTGTTCGGAAATGCCGGCCGACTGCAGCAGGAATACGAACGGCCCAGCTGAACCATCCATAATCGGCACTTCCGCCGCGCTTAGTTCCACGTAGCAGTTGTCAATGCCAAGACCAGCCATGGCTGAGAGCAAATGCTCTACGGTCGCCACACGGACACCGTCATTTACCAGCGTCGTGGACAGCATGGTCTCACCTACATTTTCCGCGCATGCCCGGATCTCTACCATCGGGTCGAGGTCCGTACGGCGGAAGATGATGCCCGTATCAACCGGAGCCGGCTTCAGGGTCAGGTAAACCTTTTCCCCTGAGTGCAGGCCGATACCGGTCGCACGGATGGTATTTTTGAGTGTCCGTTGTCTGATCATCGGTTCATCATTCCGTCACAAAAAGTCGATATTCTGAGCAAAAAACTGCCCGGAGAATATCAGAATTCAAGACTGAGTACCATTTAGCCAACATGACTTTACTTAAAAATTGCAATAGTCATCCGCTATGGCCAACCAGCTCACGTTTATTCTGGACTAAAGGTTCCATTTAACTGCGTTGAAACCGATACCCCCGAACACAGGTGAGACAGATTATCAATCAGCCTGCCGGCGAAGGAATGCGGGAATATCGAGATAGTCCACGCCCTGCTCTTCGCTTTCTTTGCTCTGGTCCAGCGCCACATTGCCCTGCGAAACCGCACGACGACGCAGCACAGCAGGCCGGTCCAGCTGGTTGTAATCGGTTTTGCCATCCAGTGTGCGTGAGTTATCCACCACCTTGGTGGGCTTTTCACGCTCACCGCCGAGACCGGTTGCCACAACGGTAACTTTGAGCTCGTCGGTCATTTCCGGATCGATAACCGTGCCCACCACTACCGTGGCGGCGTCGGAGGCAAACTCACGAACGATGTCGCCAACTTCGGAGAATTCGCCCAGGTTGAGATCCATGCCGGCGGTAATGTTGACCAGGATACCCTTGGCGCCCTGAAGGTTGATGTCCTCCAGCAGCGGGCTGCGAACGGCGGCCTCTGCGGCTTCACGGGCGCGGTTCTCGCCAGTGGCACGGCCGGTACCCATCATCGCGTTGCCCATTTCGGACATCACGGTTTTAACATCGGCGAAGTCAACGTTGATCATACCGTTACGGGTGATCAGGTCAGCGATACCCTGAACCGCGCCCAGCAACACGTCGTTGGCGGAGGCAAAGGCGTCCAGCAGGCTGGTCTTCTTACCCATCACCGCCAGCAGCTTCTCGTTCGGGATGGTGATCAGGGAGTCAACGCTCTCGCCCAGCTCTTTCAGACCGGACTCGGCCACGCTCATCCGCTTGCCACCCTCAAACTGGAACGGCTTGGTGACAACGGCGACGGTCAGGATACCCAGTTCCCGAGCTACTTCTGCCACGACCGGTGCGGCACCGGTGCCGGTTCCACCACCCATGCCAGCGGTGATAAAGACCATATCCGAGCCACTGAGTGCCTCCGCAATGCGGTCGCGATCTTCCAGGGCAGACTGACGCCCCACTTCCGGGTTGGCACCAGCACCCAGGCCCTTGGTGATATTGCCACCCAGCTGGATAATCTGGCGGGCGTCCAGGTCTTTCAATGCCTGGGCGTCGGTGTTGGCGCAGATAAATTCCACACCTTCGATGTCGCTGTTAAGCATGTGACGAACGGCATTACCGCCACCACCGCCAACACCGACAACCTTGATTACTGCGTTTTGCTGAACACTATCAACGAGTTCAAACATATCCCCTACTCCTTCGTGCTGTGTCCGGTCTTTCCAGACCGGTTTATTTCGATCGTTTTGTGTTTTTCGAGATACCTTCGTGCACTACCTGCTGATTCACCGTCAGAAGTGACCGGTAAACCAGGCTTTCATGCGCTCAACCAGAGAAGGCGCATCCTCCCCCTTGAGCACCGGCGCCCGGCCAAGATCCATTTGCCGGAAGCCATGAATCAATAACCCCACACCAGTGGCGTAGATCGGGTTATTGACCACTTCTGTCATGCCGGAGACCGCCTGCGGACAAGCGAGCCTTACCGGCATGTGGAAGATTTCTTCGGCCAGCTCCACCACCCCTTCCATGGTGGATGAACCGCCCGTAATCACGATGCCTGCGGGAATCATGTCTTCGAATCCCGAGCGGCGAAGCTCCGACTGCACCAGCGTGAACAGCTCCTCGTAACGGGGCTCCACCACTTCTGCCAGCGCCTGCCGCGACAGGTCTCTGGGCGCCCGGTCCCCGACGCTGGGCACCTTGATGGTTTCATCGGCACCGGCGAGCTGAGTCAGCGCACAGGCGTATTTGATCTTGATCTCTTCGGCATTTTGCGTTGGCGTGCGCAGCGCCATGGCAATGTCATTGGTGACCTGATCACCGGCAATGGGAATCACCGCGGTATGGCGGATCGCACCGCCGGTAAACACCGCGATGTCAGTGGTTCCCCCACCGATATCCACCACGCAGACACCCAGCTCCTTTTCGTCCTCGGTCAGAATCGCGTGGCTCGATGCCAGCTGCTCAAGGATGATGTCGTCTACCTCAAGGCCGCAGCGCTTTACACATTTCTCGATGTTCTGTGCCGCGTTGACCGCACAGGTCACCAGGTGCACCTTGGCTTCCAGGCGCACACCGGACATGCCCATGGGCTCCTTGATGCCTTCCTGGTTATCAATCACAAACTCCTGCGGCAGGATGTGCAGAATTTTCTGATCGGCCGGTATGGCAACCGCCTGGGCCGCGTCGATCACCCGGTCAATATCCGCCTGAGTCACTTCCCGGTCGCGGATGGCCACAATGCCGTGGGAATTCAGGCTCTTGATATGACTGCCCGCAATGCCTGCGTAGACCGAGTGAATACGGCAGCCAGCCATCAGCTCGGCTTCTTCCACCGCCCGCTGGATGGCCTGAACCGTGGTTTCAATATTCACCACCACCCCCCGCTTGAGGCCGCGGGACGGGTGTGAGCCGATACCAACCACTTCGATGGTTCCATCCATCTTGCGCTTGCCGACAATCGCAACCACCTTGGAAGTTCCGATATCCAGGCCGACAATCATGTTTTCCGTTTCAACCGATGACATGTGTTTCACCAAACCCCAGGTTCGTAATAATCGTTATCAGGATTTCGGCGCGGCGGTTGCCACGTCCGACTTCCACTGCACCGCCACGCCGTTGGAGTAGCGGGCATCAACCCGACTGACTTCGTCCACTCGAGAAGCCAGGCGGTTCTCATAAACCGTAATAAAACGCTCAAAACGTTGCTCGACCTTGTCGCGCCCCAAAACCACCTCAATGCCGTTTGACAGCGTGAGTGTCCAGGCACCCCGTTGTTCCAGGGACAAGCCAGCAAATCCGAGCCCGTAACCAGCCAACTGGTCACTCATGGTGCGGGCCATGGAAATCACCTCTCGCACCCGCTCATCCGGCCCCGCCAGCCTGGGCAATCTGCCCGCCACTTCCGGGTTGGAAGGCAGGAACAGCTCGCCTGACCGGCTCACCAGTCGCCCGTCCGTCCAGTACGCCAGTGGCTTTTTCTCCCGGATATCGATCTCCAGTCGCCCTGGCCAAACCCTCCTCACCGCCACAGACGCTATCCAGGGCCGCTGCTCCAGCTGTGCTTTCACTTCGGCCAGATCGGTGGCGAAGTAACTCTTGCCAATCCAGGCGCTTGCCGCCCGCTCAACCGCGGTTGCACTGTCGCCCACAAATTCGCCGCGCACATCCACAGCAATAATCTGCTGGTCCATGGCCGTCAGCAGCCGATCGGTTGCCCAGGGCACCATGGCTGCCAGCAAAACGATGGTTGCTCCCAGCCCCACTTGCAGCCAGGGCACCGCCGACAGTACGCCTCTCAACACACCAAACCGGTCCCGCTCCGGTCCGACTGAGGTTGCCCCCCGTCGCCGGGGCGGCTCGGGCGGTACCGCCCGGCTCCGGATCAGTAATGTTTCAAGCATTCGTCGCCTCCGGCAGAGTGTCTTTGAGAATCCGCACTACCAGTTCTTCAAAGCTGATGCCCGCTGCCTTCGCGGCCATCGGCACCAGACTATGGTCAGTCATGCCGGGGACAGTGTTCGCCTCCAGCAACCAGAATTCGCCGTCAGCATCCTGCATGATGTCGACCCGCCCCCAGGTTCTGCACCCGAGCACCCGAAAGGCGTCCAGCGCCAGGTGCTGCAACCGGACTTCATCGTCCGGGGCCAGGCCACAAGGGATCCGGTAACGGGTATCGTCGGCAAGATACTTGGCGTCGTAGTCGTAAAAGGTATGGTCGGTACTCAGACCAATGGCCGGCAACGCTTTGTCCTGAAGCAGGCTGACGGTAAATTCCGGCCCCTCAATCCACTGTTCCACCAGCACAAGGTCATCGATTTCCGATGCCTTCCGATAGGCCTCCGCCAGCTCCTCGGCATTGTGAACCTTGAAGATCCCGATACTGGAGCCTTCGTGGGCCGCCTTGACACTCAACGGTGTGCCTAGGCTCTGGATAATCTCATCCGCCTCCGCGGCGGAGGTCATGGCCCTGAACGCAGGCGTAGGCAAACCGCAGCCCTGGAACACATACTTGGTACGTAACTTGTCCATTGCCAGGGCCGAGGCCAACACCTCGCTGCCGGTGTAGGGAATGCCCGCCTGCCCCAGAATCGCCTGCAGGGTGCCGTCTTCGCCGCCACGACCGTGCAGGGCAATAAACACCCGGTCGTACTCCGGAGCTTCGACGGTTTTCAGCAGGCAGCCACGCACATCAATGCCAAAGGCATCCACACCGGCCGACTGCAACGCCGACAACACAGCCTGGCCACTCTTCAGGGACACCGCCCGCTCCGCGGAATCGCCGCCCATGAAAACCGCCACGCGCCCGAAGGCTTTCACCAGTTCCGGCGAAGCCTGATAGGGCTGTGCGTTGGTATGACTCAAATCACTCACTTGCTCACTCCCGCCGCAGCCAGTCGTGCAGCAACGCCACCAATATCGCCGGCACCCTGGGTAATCAGCAGGTCGCCGTCTTTCAGGGCACTTTCCAACAGGTTTTCGATTTCTCGGTTTTCCTCGACGAACACCGGCTCAACCTTGCCACGCTGCCGGATACTACGGCACAGCGCACGGCCATCGGCACCGGGTATTGCCGGCTCGCCGGCTGAATACACATCCATCAACAACAGGCCGTCCAGTTCCGACAACACACGTACAAAGTCCTCGTACAAATCCCGGGTACGGGTGTAGCGATGGGGCTGGTACAGCATGACAATGCGCCGGCCAGGCCAGGCATCGCGAGCGGCACGGATAACGGCTTCCACTTCCGTGGGATGGTGACCGTAATCGTCTACCAGTGTTACCGACCCTTGTGGAATCCGGTAGTCGCCATACACCTGGAAGCGCCGGCCGACACCGGCAAAGCCCGCCAGGCCCCGACATATTGCCTGATCATCCACGCCTTCATCGGTGGCGACGGCAATGGCAGCCAGAGCATTCAATACGTTGTGACGGCCCGGCATTTTCAGCTCGACCGACAGGTCTGAGCGATTCCCGGGGCGGCGCACCACAAAATGGGTTCTCAGGCCATCGGAATGGATCTGCTCGGCCCGATAATCCGCATCTGGATTGTCGATGCCGTAGGTAATGATGGCCCGGGATATCCGCGGAATGATTTCCTGCACATAGGCGTCGTCCACGCACATCACGGCAATGCCGTAAAATGGCAGGTTGTGCAGAAAGTCCACGAACGTCTGTTTCAGTTTTTCAACATCACCGCCGTAAGTATCCATGTGGTCGGCTTCGATGTTGGTTACTACCGAGATCACCGGTGTCAGATGCAGGAACGAAGCATCGCTTTCGTCCGCTTCTGCCACCAGATAACGGGAGCCACCGAGCTGGGCATTGGTGCCGGCACTGTTGAGCTTGCCACCAATCACAAAGGTTGGGTCGAGGCCCGCTTCGCCGAGAATCGAGGCGATCAGACTGGTGGTCGTGGTTTTGCCGTGGGTGCCAGCGATGGCAATGCCATGGCGATAACGCATGATTTCCGCCAGCATTTCTGCCCGGGGCACGATCGGCACACGGCGACTGCGGGCAGCAGTAACCTCAGGGTTGTCGCCGGCAACCGCTGAGGAAACGACAACCACGTCTGCCTGTTCACTGTTCTCCGCCCGATGACCGATCTGGACTTCTACGCCCATGGCGCGGAGACGGCCGGTAACCGGGCTTTCTTTCAGGTCTGACCCGGACACCTCGTAGCCCTGGTTCTTGAGGACTTCTGCAATACCACTCATGCCGGCACCGCCAATACCCACAAAGTGGATGCGGCGAATCCGGCGCATTTCCGGCACCTGATAGACCAGCGGCGGATTGGTTACATCAGCCATTGGCGGCCTCCAGACAGTAATTCACGACTCTCTCCGTTGCATCAGGGCGGGCCAGTGAACGGGCGGCCTTCGCCATTGTCGAAATTCGTTCCCGGTCGCCAGCGAGATCTTTCAAGGTCTCGGCCAGCACATCCGGCGTCATCTTTGGCTGGGGGATCAGAATGGCCGCCCCGGCCTTTACCATATGTTCGCCATTGCGGGTCTGGTGATCGTCCACCGCGTGCGGGAAAGGCACCAATACTGCGCCGACACCAGCGGCACAGAGTTCTGACACCGTCAGGGCGCCGGCCCGGCACACCACGATATCGGCCCAGGCGTAGGCCTCGGCCATGTCCCGGATAAACGGTTCAACACTGGCCGCAACACCGGCTGACTCATAGGCATCCCTGGCCTCTTGTGCATTCTTTTCACCGCACTGGTGCCGAACCTCCGGGCGCAGCTCCTCTGGCAACAACGCCAGTGCCGCCGGAACCTGCTGGTTGAACACCCGGGCTCCCAGACTGCCACCCACCACCAGAATGCGCACCGCGCCGGTTCGGCCATTGAGGCGACGTTCCGGCTCGTCAATTTCTGTCACACCCTTGCGCACCGGGTTGCCGGTACAACGAGTAACCACATGGCTACCGAAGCTACCGGGGAAGGCTTCGAGCACCGTTCCGGCAACGCGGGTCAACCAACGATTGGTCATGCCGGCGATGGCGTTCTGCTCATGGATCACCAGGGGCACGCGCTGCAGGAAGGCAGCCACGCCACCGGGGCCAGTCACAAACCCACCCATGCCCACGACGCAATCCGGCTTAATCTTCCGCAGCAGAGTGAACGCCTCACCCAATGCACGCATCAGCCGGAACGGTGCCAGCACCAGGGCCAGCTTGCCTTTGCCACGAAGCCCGGAGATATGGATCAGTGACAGCGGAATATCGGTTTCGCCAATCAGCCGCTCTTCCATACCGCCCCTGGCCCCCAGCCAGAACACCTCATGACCTCTTTCCTGAAGCGCACGGGCGGTCGCCAGCGCGGGGAAGACGTGGCCACCGGTGCCACCAGCCATCATCAGAAAACGACGGGGTTCACTCATACACTGCGCCTCCCCGTGTTCGTTTGCTGGTTTGTTCCGAATTCATGCGCACCTTATCAAGCCGCTCAATTTCGACCCTGGCCAGCACGCCGATGGCAATGCAGGTCATCATCAGACTGGAACCACCGTAGCTCACCAGCGGCAGCGTCAGCCCTTTGGTGGGCAACAAGCCGGTGCTGACCGCCATATTGATGCCTGCCTGCAGGCCCATCAGCAGGGTGAGGCCATAACTGAAGCACGCACCGAATGGCATACCAGCCTTCTCCGCCCGCCGAGCGATCACGAACCCGCTCACCACCAGCGCAGTGAACAATGCCAGCACCATCAGCGAGCCCAGCAAACCGAACTCTTCGGCGATGATGGCGAAGATGAAATCGGTATGCGCTTCCGGCAGATAAAACAGTTTCTGGATCGAGTTACCCAGTCCAACGCCGGCCCACTCGCCCCGCCCGAAGGCAATAAGTGACTGGGTAAGCTGGTAGCCGGTGTCAAACTGATCTTTCCAGGGGTCCAGATAACTCACTACCCGCTTGAGACGGTATGGCTGGGTGACCACCAGAACGGTTCCCAGTAACGCGAGGATGCCGATCAACGGAGCAAAGCGGGTTAAACGAACACCGCTCAAAAAGATCATGCCCGCTGCGGCGGTAACCAGCACCACGGTGGCACCGAAGTCTGGCTGAATCACCAGCAACACCGACGCCAGCCCCAGCACCACCAGGGGTTTCAGAAATCCGGACCAGGTGTTCAGCAACTCTTCACGGCGCCGAACCACGTATCCGGCCAGATAGGCGATCAGGCATAGTTTCGCCACCTCGGACACCTGCACATTGAAGAGCCCCAGCGGGATCCAGCGGGTAGACCCGTTTACCGTGCGCCCAAGGGGTGTCAATACCAGTACCAGCACCAGCATACCGATACCCAGCAACAGCCACCCGCTGCGCTCCCACCAGGACACCGGCACATTCACGGCGACGAGGGCCATGAGGCAACCGAGCGCGGCAAACAGCACCTGCCGGATCACGTAGTGATAACTGTTGCCCATGGTGGCTGCGGCCATATCCATGGAGGCAGATGAAATCATCACCACGCCCAGCACCAGGAGCGCGACGGAGGTCACCACCAGCACTGGCAGGGGCTGGAGATCGCCTAACCAGGCTTGTGACCGATAGCTGGCAGCACCCATCTGCATCATAGGGCCTCCACCAGCGCACGGAACTGGTCTCCGCGGTCGTTATAATCCCGGAACATGTCAAAACTGGCGCAAGCCGGTGATAACACCACCCGGTCGCCTGGCTGCGCCAGACGGTGAGCCTGGTCGACGGCTTCCGCCATAGAACCGGCCTTGGCAGTGTCTACGCCGCCGGCCATTACCCCGGCAATGGTGTCGGCATCACGGCCTATCAACACCACCGAACGACAATGACGGGCCACAGGCTCCGCCAGGGGCGAGAAATCAGCGCCTTTCCCGTCGCCACCGGCAATCAGGATTACCTGGCCGTCTTGCGGCGCCAGGCTTTCTATCGCGGCAACGGTGGCACCCACGTTGGTGCCTTTGGAATCGTTGATGTAATCAACGCCGTCCAGTTGCCGGATAAATTCACAGCGATGGGGCAAGCCGGTGAACTCACGTGCCACCCCAAGCATGACCTCCATTGGCAGGCCCGCTGCCTGGCCGAGGGCCAATGCGGCCATCACATTGCTGATGTTGTGCCGCCCCATCAGCCTGAGCTCACTGGCCAGCAACAGGTTGTCGAACCCGAAGGTTATCCAGGTACCCTGATCGTCGTCCCGCGTGCTGAAAGTCTCCGGGTTCACCCGATTAAAACCAAAACAGATAAACCGCAGGTTATCCCGGGCCATGGGAGTGCTCAGGGCGTCGTCGAGATTCACTATGGCGTTCTTACAGCCCCGGTATATCCGCTGTTTTGCCTGAAAATACGCCATTTTGTCCGGATAACGGTCCATGTGATCGTCGCTGACATTGAGTACCGTGGCGGCCTCGGCGTTCAGCTCCTCGGTGGTCTCCAGTTGGAAACTCGAGAGTTCCAGTACGTACAGATCTGCGCCCTGACCAAGGAGATCCAGGGCGGGTGTACCGATATTGCCGCCCACCTTGACGTTCCGCCCCGCCGCCCGGGCCATTTCGCCAACCAGGGTGGTGACTGTTGTCTTGCCGTTGGAACCCGTGATCGCAATGATGGGCGCATCTGCCGCTTCGGCAAACACATCAATATCGCCGCGAATTCGAGCACCATTCTTGGCGGCAGCGGCAATGGCCGGCTCCGCAATGGCAATACCCGGGCTGACTACCAGTTCGTTAAAACCGGCAAACAACGAGGGATCAAACGCCCCGAGGTAAACCGGCACATCCGGCCAGCCCGCACGAAGCTCTTCCAGCCCCGGCGGATTCTCGCGGCTATCAGCCACGGCAATGTCGCGGCCCGCTCCGGACAGATAACGCACGCAGGAGAGCCCGGTTTTACCGAGCCCTACTACCAATGTGCGACGATCCGAAACAATGACACTCATAGCCGTAACCACTACCTATCGGATTTTCAGACTGGCGAGGCCAATCAGTACCAGAACCACAGTCACAACCCAGAAACGCACAATAACGCGCGGTTCGGGCCAGCCTTTCAATTCAAAATGATGGTGCAACGGCGCCATGCGGAAAATGCGGCGACCGGTCAACCGGAACGAAGCCACCTGAAGGATCACCGAGATGGTTTCCATCACAAACACACCGCCCATGATGAACAGCACGATCTCCTGGCGAACAATCACCGCCACCACGCCAAGGGCCGCCCCCAGTGCAAGCGCACCGACATCCCCCATGAACACCTGGGCCGGATAGGTGTTAAACCACAAGAAACCCAGCCCCGCCCCGACCAGCGCACAGCAGAATATGATCAACTCACCGGCACCGGGCAGGTGTGGAATCAGCAGATAGTTGGCGAACTGGGCGTGACCAGACACATAGGCAAAGATCGCCAGCGCACTCGCCACCATCACCGTCGGCATAATGGCCAGGCCATCCAGACCGTCGGTCAGGTTCACCGCGTTACTGCTGCCGACAATCACGAAGTAGGTCAGCAAAATGAACATCACCGGGCCCAGTGTGAGCGATACGTTTTTCAGGAACGGCAAATACAGCGAGGTTTCCTGGGGCAGCGATGCGGTTGTATAAAGGATAATCGCCGCTGCGGCACCGATAACCGATTGCCAGAAATACTTCCAGCGACCGGGCAATCCGCGGGGATTACGCTCAACCACTTTCCGATAATCATCAACCCAGCCAATCGCACCAAACAGCAGGGTGACCGACAGCACCACCCAGACGTAGCGGTTGCTCAGATCAGCCCA
This sequence comes from Marinobacter sp. MBR-99, assembly GCF_040547575.1. Taxonomy (NCBI): domain Bacteria; kingdom Pseudomonadati; phylum Pseudomonadota; class Gammaproteobacteria; order Pseudomonadales; family Marinobacteraceae; genus Marinobacter; species Marinobacter sp. MBR-99. The sequence continues at coordinate 228,079 of NZ_JBEPPY010000003.1, forward strand.
CAACAGGGTGGAAATCGCAATCGCGACCAGAATCAGCGCACCGCCCATGGTTGGTGTTCCGGCTTTGCTCAGATGGGTCTGCGGGCCATCATCACGAACCGCCTGGCCAATCTGGTACTGGCTCAGCTTGCGAATCATCACCGGCCCGATCAGCAGCGATATCAAAAGCGCCGTGAGCACTCCCAGAATGGCGCGCAGAGTCAGGTACTGAAACACCGTCAGCGCGGAGAAGTATTGCGATAGAATCTCTGTCAGCCAGAGCAGCATGTGTTTTTCACCTTTTTCTGAATTCCCTCCACCACGCGATCCATGGCAGAACTGCGAGAACCTTTCACCAGAACTGTTGTAGCGCCTTGACGGCCGTCCACGATAGCCGCCACAGCCTGCTCATGACTCTGGAAAATTTCAGTGCCGGCACCAAAACCGGCTTCGTACGCCTCTGCGCCCTGGCCTACCACCAACAGGCGGTCAATGCCTTTAGCCTGAGCATGGGCACCCACCTGCCGGTGTAGCTCGGCAGCCTCCGCCCCCAGCTCCGCCATGGCGCCCAGCACCGCCACCCGAACACCGGGGTAACCCGCCAATACATCCAGGGCAGCCATCATGGACGCCGGATTGGCGTTGTAGCTGTCATCAATCACGGTCAGATCGGCCGCAGGGTTCAGAACCTGCAAACGTCCTTTCACCGCTTGCACTCCAGCCAGCCCATCCATGACCTGTTGATCTGTAGCACCCAACGCGCGACACGCCGCCAGGGCCAGCAAACCATTGGTAATGTTGTGCTCCCCGGCTAACGGAATGCGCACCTTGCAGCGCCAGCCATCGGGGCCACTTACTTCGGTTTCAAATCCCTCCGCCATCGGGGTGCTGGCCATTGCCTGATAGTCCGCACCCTCAGCGCCCAGGCGGGAAACGCTCAGTACCCTGCGCTGGCCAGCCCGCTCCCGCCATTGCTCAAAGGCGGGGTCGTCGCGATTCAGCACAACCACGCCATCAGCGGGTACGCCATCAATAATTTCACCTTTGGCCAGCACAATGTTCTGGTAACTCCCGAAGCCTTCCAGATGTGCCTGGCCGGCGTTGGTCAGGATCGCCACTTCGGGACGGACCACCGCCACCGTGTGGGCAATTTCTCCCAAGCCACTGGCACCCAGTTCAATGGCTCCGAACCGGTGCTCTGGCGCCAGACGGAACAGCGTCAGCGGCACCCCAATGTGATTATTCAGGTTACCTTCTGTGGTTAACGTCGGCCCCATGCCCGCAAGGATTGCCGACGTCATTTCCCGGACCGTAGTTTTGCCACTGCTACCGGTCACCGCCAACAAACGAGCACCGCTTTCAGCGCGATTACCGGCCGCGAGCCGCGCCAGCGCATCCACGGTATCGACGACCACCAGCTGCGGGATCGCCAGTGAGTCGTCGGCGGTATCCACAACCGCGGCAACTGCCCCCTGCTCCATGGCCTGCCGGACAAATTCGTGACCATCAAAACGCTCGCCTCGAAGTGCCACAAACAACTGCCCCGACACAACCGCCCGGGTGTCCGTTGACACCCCATCAAACCGAACCGCATCAAGTGCTGCAGCAGAACCTGCAACGCTTGCCTGCAACCAGTCGCGGGCTTCCGCCAGCGAAAAGGCGCGCATCATGCCACACCTCCGTTCAGCTTCAACAGATGACGAACCTGCTCTTGATCACTGAAAGGGAGCTTCTGGCCGGCAATCTCCTGCCAAGCCTCATGGCCCTTTCCGGCGATCAGCACCAGATCATCCGGCCCGGCCATGGCGACGGCCGACGCTATCGCTTCGGCGCGATCATGAATAACTTCGAAACACCCGGCCTTTGAGAAGCCCTGTTCAATATCACGGACAATCTGTGCTGGGTCTTCAGAGCGCGGATTGTCATCGGTAACGATGATCACATCCGCCTGCTTCTCTGCCTCGCGGGCCATTTCCGGACGCTTTCCGGGGTCCCGGTCACCGCCGCAACCGAACACACAGATCAGCCGGCCTGTGACATGGGAGCGCAGGGCAGCCAGGGCATTGGCGAGGGCGTCCGGCGTATGGGCGTAGTCCACGACAACGTTCTTGCCATCGGCACCGGCAAACCGCTCCAGTCGACCCGGTGGCGGTGTCAGCCCGGCCGTTGCCGATATTGCTCTCTCAACGGGCACACCAAGCGTCAGGACCGTAGCCAGTGCCGCCAGCACGTTGCTGGCGTTGAAACTGCCCAATAAGGGCACCTGTAAATCGAACTCGCCCCACTGGCCATCTACGCGGGCCCGGAAGCCGGTGGCTACCGGCGCAAAATCTCTCAGCCACAATTCTGTCTGGGCCTCATGCAGGCTGAACCGAACCCGGTCACACTGCCCATTGAGCTGCTCGTAAAGCTGCCGGCCGAAAGGATCATCAAAATTGATCACGGCAAAATGCAGCTCTTCCCTGTGAAACAGCCTGGCTTTAGCCTCGCCATAGGCTTCCATGGTGCCGTGATAGTCAAGATGATCCCGGGTTAGATTGGTAAAGACCGCTCCGGTCATCGTCAACTTGTCGATCCGCCCCTGGTCCAGCGCATGGGATGACACCTCCATGACGGCCGCACGACCACCATCGTTGCGAATCCGGTTAAGTACCCGATTGACCTGAACCACATCCGGAGTGGTGTGGGTCGCCGGCTGAAGATTACCCGGCATACCGTATCCCAGAGTACCCAGCACACCACAGGGGGTGCCGGTTTCTCTCAACAACTGTGCGATGTATTGGGTGACCGATGTTTTCCCATTGGTACCGGTCACACCGATCAGGCGCAGATGCCGAGAGGGATGTTCGAAAAATCGATCCGCAATTCGCCCCAACTGGTCCCGGAGCCCAACCACCGGCACCACCAGCGCACCGTGGCGTTCGTGGCACTCCCTGGGTTCTGCGGTTTCCAGAAGAATCGCCGTGGCCCCCGCAGAAATCGCCTGATCAACATAGTGTTCAGATGACGTTCGAGCTCCCGCCAGCGCAACAAAAGCATCCCCCGGCGCTATCGTCCGGCTGTCGGTCTTCAGGCCGTGAATCGTGACATCAAACACCGATGGCACGTCGACGATACCCTGTAACAAGTTGCTGATAGATGTGATGCACATGGTGTTAACCTCTCTCTCCGGAGGCCTGACTGGACGCTTTCGCCCCGCTGACTTCCAGTTCCGGCTTCACATTCAGCAGTCGTAGCGCATCCCCCATGACCCGGGCGAATACCGGTGCCGCCACTTCGCCACCGTAGTACTCGCCGGATTGAGGTGCATCCACGGCCACAACCGTCACGATACGCGGATCATCAATCGGCGCCATGCCCGCGAATATCGCTTTGTACTGACTCTTTTCGTATCCCCTGGCACCCACCAGGTGCACCGTGCCGGTCTTGCCCCCGGCCGCATAGAGGCCCGGCTGGCCGCGGCCACCCGTTCCCCGCGCCACAGCCTCCTTCAGCATACCGCGCACGGCAAACGCGACATTTTCACTCAGCACTCGCTGTCCTTGGGGTGGTGCGTCCTGTTTAATCAGGCTCAACGGGTACCGGATGCCGCCATTGGCAATCACCATATAGGCCTGAGCCAACTGCAGCGCATTTACACTCATGCCGTAACCGTACGACAGGGTGGATTCTTCAACCGGACGCCACCTTGCCGGTGCCGGTAAAACACCAACGGCTTCCCCTGGGAAGCCGATACCGGTTGCCTGTCCCAACCCCAATCTGGCGAACAGATTCCTTAACACATCGCCCCCGAGTTCCGTGGCAATCCGACTGACCCCCACGTTACTGGATTTGACGATCATTTCCGTCAGGTCCATGGTCCCATAGTTGCGCGCATCCCGGATGGTAAAGCGTCCAAATCGGCGGAAACCAGGGGAGGTGTCAATGGTGCTGTTAACCTGGTATTTTCCGGACTCCAGTGCCGCCGCGACCGTTATCGGCTTGATGGTTGAGCCCGGCTCAAACAAATCGGTGATCGCTTTATTACGCAGATTATCCGCCGATAACTGGGCCCGGTCATTGGGGTTGTATGAACCCTGGTTAACCATTGCCAACACCTCACCGGTATCCACGTCCAGCATAACCAGGGTGCCACCCCGGGCATTATGGGCTGTCACCACAGCCTTGAGTTCGCGATAGGCCAGATACTGCAACCTCAGATCCAGGCTCAGCTCCAGATCACGACCTGGCCGGGCATCCCGGATTAACATCAGGTCTTTAATAACCCGCCCACGATTATCCTTGAGTACCCGCTTTCGCCCGGGCTCCCCGGTCAACCACTGGTTATAGGCCAGTTCGATGCCTTCCTGCCCCAGCTCATCAATGTTGGTGAAGCCGACCACATGTGCGGTGACTTCCCCGGCCGGGTAATAACGACGGTATTCCTGGCGGGTGTAGATACCCCCAATGCCAAGATCCAGAGCCTCACGGGCCAGACTCGGCTGGACTTTTCGACGAAGATAGATGAACTCACGGCCAGCAAAGGTCCGCAAACGCTCCCTCAGCGCCCCCTCAGTCATCCCCAGCAAGCGCGCCAGGCCCGCCAGCCTGGGGTCATCAGGATCGGTTTCGGAAGGGTTGGCCCAGATAGTCTGAACCGGGGTACTGACTGCCAACGGCTCACCATGGCGATCGGTAACCACACCACGGTGCGCATCAATGGACTCAACCCGGATGGTCCGCACATCACCCTGCTGTCGCAGGAACTCATTATCCACCACATGCAGATCGACCAGCCGCCAGCCAATGCCCAGCATCACCAGCAGAAAAACGCCCAGCACAGAGCCAAAGCGCCAGGCTTTCAACCCTGCGGCCAAACGCTGCTGCCAGTTTGCTGTCTGCTTTCCCTGACCGGACAAATCGATCACCCTGATGTGTTTGTTATGATCGCTATTTCGCCGCAACCGGAGACATCAGAGGCACAAGAACAATGTCCTGTCGCCCCGGCACCACCATATTGAAACGTTCGGCCGCCAGATGCTCCACGCGACCGTGGGCACTCAGCGCACTCTGTTCAAGCAGCAGCTGACTCCATTCACGCTGGTAGGCATCACGCTGCTGTTGCAACCCGGACAGCGTGTTGAACAACTCCCGGTTTTCATGAGCGCTGACCACCACGCCAATGGCAGACAGCGTTAACACCGCCACCAGGGCCAGAGTTACTACCACCCGACCCTCCCGCGTGGTGTCGAACACCTGCCGGGAAAGACGCACGGCGGTTGCCACGCCCTCACGAACCCGCTGCTTGCTGATTCTGGTGGTTTTGGTTGGTTGTTCGATGGCTACCGCGCCCATAATGTCGCGCTCCCCTGCGAATTCGATTAATTGGTTCGTCTTTCCAGCACCCGCATCACCGCACTGCGGGCACGGACGTTTTCGGTAATTTCCTGATCATTGGCCTTGCTGGCCTTGCCCACCAGGCAAAACTCTGAGCGCTCCTGGTCAGCGGTGACCGGCACCCCCTTCGGTATCTTCGGGCCACGGGCCAAATCCCGCATGAAGCGCTTTACCAGGCGATCTTCGAGCGAGTGAAAGCTGATCACAACAAGTCGACCGCCCGGCGCAAGGCGCTCGACGGCAGCAGCCAAGCCGACTTCCAGATCTTCCAGCTCCCGATTGATAAAGATGCGGATCGCCTGAAAGGTTCTGGTGGCCGGGTGTTTGTGCTTTTCTTTCTTGGGCACCGCCTCAGCCACCAACTCCGCCAGCTGACGGGTTGTTTCAATGGCCTCTTCCTGCCGGCGGGCAACTACCAGGCGCGCGATACGGCGAGAGAAACGCTCTTCGCCGTAGCGCCAGATCACATCTGCGATGTCGCGCTCGTCTGCAGTTGCCAGCCATTGGGCGGCACTCTGCCCCTGCTGGGGATTCATCCTCATATCCAGCGGACCGTTGCGCATAAAAGAAAACCCGCGCGCGGCATCGTCCAGCTGTGGCGACGACACCCCGAGATCCATCAACACGCCCTGTACCGTCGGCCACTGCTGACTATCCAGAGCCTGACCCAACTCAGAAAAGGAGCCGTGATACCAGGAAAACCGGCCGTCTTCCGCGGCCAGTTCTTTTGCAACCTGAATGGCTTCCGGGTCTTTATCGATAGCCAGCAAGCTGCCCTGAGCATCCAATTGCCCAAGAATCAGACGGCTGTGACCACCCCGACCGAAGGTGGCGTCCACATAGCGACCAGCCGCGTCATTAATCAGATAATCAACAGCCTCGTCCAGCAGCACCGAGCGATGCCGGAAAGGCTGATCTGAAGCCTGCCCTGTTTCGGTCATAGGGACAGCGCCTCCATTTCAGGCGGCATATCGTCATCGCCGGAGGACTCATCCAGCCAGGCAAACCAGCGCTCCTCACTCCAGAGTTCCAGCTTCTTGCCCTGGCCGATCAGCATCAGCTTCTTTTCCAGATGCGCGTAGCTTCTCAGGGTCGGCGGTACCAAAATGCGGCCAGCGGAATCCAGCTCCATGGGCGCTGCATTACCAAGAATCAGTCGCTGCAATCGCCGGGCAGCCTTGTTCATGTTTGGCAGCGCTTCAATTTTTGGCCGAAGCACCTCCCACTCTGGCTCCGGATAAAGCAGAAGGCAGCGCTCTTCATCGGCATTGGCAGTCAGAACAATACGGCCACCACAAAGCTGCGCGAGCTCTTCGCGCACCTTCGTCGGGATCGCCAGGCGACCCTTTGCGTCCATATTGATGGCATGACTGCCAAGAAAGTTGCTCATTTACGCCGTATCCAAGGCTGTTATTTCCACAAAAAACCACTAGAAACCACTTTTTCCCACTTCCGCACACTATAGAAACACGCAAAAGACAATGCAAGCGCCGCAATCGACACCACACCAGCAAAAGTTCCTTTAATGACAAGAGGTTACAAAGGGAAAACTTACGAAAGCGTTAAAAAGACGTAAAGAAAAGGATAAAAAACAAGTACCTGCAGAAAACTCTGAAGAGCCATTCTGAGGTTTAAGATTTTTTGGCTATAAAGGCCGAATTGTGAGAAGGATTGATATCACAGCAGAAGTTGAAAATGGCGAGCTCGCCGATAAGCCGGGTTCTGTCTAGGACAGTCATTCATCTAGGGCCTGCGTCACCACAGACCTCAAGCAACCTACCCGAATCCAGCGCGGGCCACGCCATTGGATTCCTATTTGGTCTTGCTCCAGGTGGGGTTTACCATCGCCGTGGACTGTTGCCAGCCACGCGGTGCGCTCTTACCGCACCATTTCACCCTTACCGGCGCCCGAAGGCACGTAGGCGGTATACTTTCTGTTGCACTTTCCGTCGGCTCGCGCCGCCCAGGCGTTACCTGGCACCTTGCCCTGCGGAGCCCGGACTTTCCTCCCCCGATCGAAACCGGCGGCGACTGTCTGGCGAGCTCGGTGCCGACAATACCGCCGCTTCCGCCGCCATGCAAGGCCTTAATTATCTTTCAGCTCCAAGGCCCTCTGGTAGAGCTCATTTTTACCCAACCCACTGACTTCCGCGGCAATCCGGGCGGCCTTCTTCACCGGCAGCTCCCTGATCAACAACCCCAGCAGCTTATCGGTATCCAGTGCCAAGACTTCTCCCGCAGGAGTTGGCGCCGCGCCCCGGACCGTCACCACAAACTCGCCCCGGGCACCGTGGGGGTCACCCTGAAGCTCGGCGAGCACCTCGCCCGCGCTGCCACTGTAGAAGGTCTCAAACGTCTTAGTCAGCTCCCGCCCCAAGACACATTCCCGGTCACCACCCAACACTTCAGCCAGATCTTTCATGAACTCGATAATGCGATGCGGTGACTCATAGAAAACCAGAGTGGCCGGCTCCCGGGCCAATTCCGCGAGCGCTGCCTGCCGGCCAGATCGCTTGGAGGGCAAAAATCCCGCGAACAGGAAGCGATCCGTGGGCAGCCCCGCCACAGACAAGGCGGTGATCAGCGCACACGGTCCAGGCACAGGCGACACACGATAACCCGCCGCCCGAACTTCACGAACCAGAACGTAGCCGGGATCCGAGATCAGCGGTGTGCCGGCATCAGACACCAGCGCAACCTGCTGCCCTGCAGCCAGCGCATCCAGAATACCGGCTACCCGCGCACGCTCATTATGGTCATGCAGCGCCATCATTTGTTTGCTCAACCCAAGATGCTGAAGCAAACGCCCCGAGTGGCGGGTATCCTCGGCAGCCACCAAATCCACCTTCGCCAAGGTCTGCCGAGCCCTGTCGGAGAGATCGTCCAGATTACCAATTGGCGTTGCCACCACGTACAGCACACCACCCAACTCTCTCCGGACATTTTCCGAACCGGACATACCCATACTCCCACGCATAGAAAACAGAAGCTGCATCACTTCCGCACAACGAACCGGCTCCCATGACAGGCATGTCATGTGAAATAGGCCGGGAGCTGGTAAACTTGCCACCATTACAGCGGCACCACAAGCCTAATGATCCGGAGACCCCGAGCCTGCCATGATAAAATACCGCAGCCATCGAACACTTTTTGCCCTGATCACCCTGGTCGTTCTGCTGACTGCAGGTTGCGCCACCGTCAACCTCGACAGCCAGGTTGCAGATACACCAGAGCGCGCACTCGAGCTTGCCGCCAGCGAAAGGGATACCCTCACCGCACAGCGCTACCTGCTCCGGGTTGCCGGCAACTTTCAGGAGCTGGGCAACCACAGGGCGGCACGCCATATTCTCCGCGACCAGCAACTGGACGCTATCGACAGCCAGTTGACCGATCAAAAAATGCTGCTATCCATGGCCAGTGTCGTCGAGTTGCAAGACAGCGGATGGGCGAATGAACTGGTCAGCAGTCTGTCATCGGATCAATTTCTTGGCTATCCGTCAGACATCATGGCCAGAGCAGCGCAATTACAGGCGCAGACGTTTGCCCTGAGTGACGACCAGCTATCCGCTGCGCTAACGCTGATGTTGCTCAGCCAGACCGACACCCAGAGCAACCCTCAGGAAATCCACAACCAGATCTGGCAATACCTCAGGACAATCCCCGGGCAAGCGCTGAACGAGGCCTCAGCAACAGCCATCGGTTTCGAGGAACAGGGCTGGCTGGAGCTCGCGACCACGTTGCGCACCCGCGACGCGGGCCTCGATGAACAGGGGCGCCTGATCAGGGCCTGGCAAAACAACTGGCCAGGACACCCCGCTGCACAAATCCTGCCCACGGACCTTCGCTTGCTATCTGAGCTGGCAACCAGCCGGCCAGAACGCATTGTTCTGGCGCTCCCCCTGCAAGGTTCGCTGGCGAGCGCCGGTCGCGCGATTCGGGACGGCTTTCTGGCCGCCTATTTCAGTGATGACAGCGTGGACCGCAGCAAAACTGACATCCGCATTGTCGATACCTCCGGCAAACCCTTCACGACTCTTTATGCAGAACTGTCAGGCCAGAATATCGACCTGATTGTTGGCCCCCTCGAAAAAGACGCACTTGCAGGCCTGAGCTCGAGAAACACTCTCGCGGTTCCGGTGCTCGGGCTGAACTACCTGCCAGTGGGCAGTCGTGTGCCCAACGGGCTGTATCAGTTTGGCCTGTCTGCAGAGGACGAAGCCCGCCAGATTGCCGATCAACTGGCGGCTCAATCACTCAGCCAGGTATTGGCCATTATCCCCCGCGGTGAGTGGGGGGATCGAGTGGAGCAGGCATTGCTGCAACGGTTCGCCAACCATAACGGCACCGTGCTCGACATCGAGCGGTTCTTCCCGGAAGACAACTTCCGGTCAGTCACCGCAGACCTGCTCGGCGTCACCAAGTCCCGACAGCGGGCCATTCAGGTTGAGAGAACGATCGGCCAGAACGTAGAATTCGAACCCCGTCGCCGCCAGGACGCCGACGCGATTGTGCTGGTTGCGCAACCTACCGTGGCCCGCCAGTTTAATCCGTTGTTTGCGTTCTATTTCTCTGGTGACCTGCCAGTATATGCCCCATCCATTGTCTACGAGGGCACTCCAGACCCGGGCCGCGACCGCGACCTGAACCGGGTGACGTTTACCGACATCCCGTGGGTTCTGGCCGAAGTCAATCCGCTGCGTGCCCGGGCAGAACAAAATCTCAGCGGAACGCGCGGCCAACTCGGCAGGCTGTTTGCCATGGGGGCAGATGCCTGGCAATTGAGCAAGCGCCTGCCGCTGCTTCAGCAGGTGGAAGGTGCCGCCATCGATGGCCAGACCGGCACCCTTACCATGACTCCGGACGGAGCCATCCATCGTCATCAACTTTGGGCACAGTTCCAGAATGGGCGCCCGGTGCTCACGCCGGAACTCAACCAGCCCCCTTCTCAGGAAGACGACCGGGGAAGTGAGCGGGGCGACAACCAGCGTTTGTAGAGGACCCAAAGCCATGGAAGGCAAACGCGCCATTGGAAGTCACTACGAAGGGGTGGCGGCACGCTATCTGGCAAGGCATGGCGTTACCATCATAGACAAGAACGTCTACAACCGGGGCGGAGAACTTGATCTGATCGGCCGGGACGGAGATACCCTGGTGTTCTTCGAGGTTCGCTACCGGGGCGCCGGCAGCCTGGTTGACCCGGCAAGCTCCATAACGCCGGGCAAACAGCGCCGACTGGTCCGGGCCGCCTCCTATTACCTGCACCGGAACGGGTTGTGGAGCATCGCCTCCAGAATTGACGTCGTCGCGATCATGCCGGGTACCGTGCGCAAATACCGGGTACAATGGATCAAAAACGCAATCCAGGCAGAATAACCGAACCAATGACCGACACCGCACAAAAGATCAACCAGTGGTTTGCCAACCACATGGAACAGACTGCCCAGGCAGCCAGCACTGCCGGGCCAGATATTGAAGACGTAGCAGACGCTTTTGTACATACCCTGCTGCAGGACGGCAAACTTATCGCCTGCGCCAACGGCAACGCCAACATCCTGGCCCAGTATTTCTGCACAGCACTACTGAATCGTTTTGAGCAGGACAGGCCCGCATTGCCCGCAATCAACCTCGGTGCGGACGCCACTACCTATTCGGCAATATGCCGGGATAACCGTTTCAATGACACCTTCTCCCGACAGGTTCGCGCCATCGGAAAACCGGGCGACTTGCTGTTTGTCATTGTCGACGACGGCCACAAGGCCAACCTCATTCAGGCCATCCAGGCCGCCCACGACCGGGAAATGCAGGTAGTCGTACTGAGCGCACGGGAGAAATCAGACATTACCTCCCTGATGCACCCGGAAGACCATGAAATTGCCCTGAATGACCTGGCACCCCACGAAGCCACTCCACTGATGCTGCTGATCATTAACACCCTGTGCGATCTGGTTGACCACAAACTGTTTGGCGGATAAAAAAAGCCGGCTCGCGCCGGCTTTTTTTTACTTCACCACTTTCAAGGTCGGTCGCCCACTCGGGCGCTCTTCCGAACGCCTGCCTGTCGGTGCATCTGCATCCGCACCGCCATCTGGATCCGGCGAACCCGGCTCACTGCCAAACACCATACCTTCGCCATTTTCCTTGGCGTAGATAGCCATAACGGCCTGCAGCGGGATAAACACCTGCATGGGCACACCGCCAAAGCGGGCACTGAATTCGAGCGCGCCATTGCCGATCACCAGCCCCCTCACCGCACCGGGACTGATATTCAAAACAATCTGACCATTGGCGACGTGCTCTGTCGGCACCTGAACACCCTGTACCCCGGCATCGACCACGATATAAGGGGTACAGTCGTTATCCAGAATCCACTCATTCAGGGATCGCACCAGGTATGGACGGCTAGACGTCATAGTGACACTCATATCAGGCACTGCAACCACTCCTGCCCCGCCATGCGGGCTTGCCGATCAGCTACGGATATCTTCTTCCAGGTCTGAAAGGCTTGCCTTGAAACCTTCCCGGGCAAAGATGCTGTCCATGTATTTCTGAAGAGGCTTGGCCTGCTTGTCACTCAGATCAATACCCAGCGCGGGCAAGCGCCAGAGAATCGGCGCAATGCAGCAATCCACGATCGTAAACTCTTCTGACAGGAAGAAAGGCATTTCTGCAAACAGAGGCGCTGTCGCCAGCAGGCTCTCTTTCAACTCTTTACGGGCCGCATCTGCTGCCTTGCCTGTCGGCTGGGCCAGAATCTGATCAACCAGACCGCACCAGTCTTTCTGAATACGGTGAATCATCAGGCGACTGTTGGCCCGCGCGACCGGGTATACCGGCAACAACGGTGGGTGCGGGAAACGCTCGTCCAGGTACTCCATCATGATGTTGGGCTCGTACAGAACGAGATCCCGGTCCACCAGAGTAGGCAGGGCGTTATACGGATTCAGATCCGCTAATTCTCCAGGCGGATTGTCCGGATCCACGTCTACGATATCAACGGTTACACCCTTTTCAGCCAAAACAATGCGAACACGGTGGCTGTAATGACTGGCCGGATCCGAGAAAAACGTCATTGATGACCGCTTGGTCACAACGCCCATATAGCTACCTCACGATTCTAAAAATCGAAACAATCCACAAACGCAAAATTCCAGCGGATCTTACCGACCCGCTGGAATTCAGGATCCGGGATTATACCCTAAATCTTAGTGCACGTCTTTCCAGTACTCGCGGTTGAGCAGGTACGCAAAGATGAAGAAGATCGCCACAAAAATCAGCACGAAAATCCCCAGACGCTCACGCTCTACCTTCACCGGGTCACCCATGTAGGACATGAAGTTGGTCAGATCCCACATGGCACGATCGAAGTCTGCTGCCGACATGTTACCTTCGATAGCATACTCCGGGCATACATCAGCGTTGTTGATGTTGCCACTGAGCGGCTCAACCGAAGCACCAACGCCAATGCGCGGTTCCACAGCACACAGACCCTGCATTTCTACCATCACATGCGGCATACCAACGTTGGCGAACACCACGTTGTTAACGCCCAGAGGACGAGAGTCGTCCTTGTAGAAACCACGCAGGTACGAATAAACCCAGGACTCACCACGCACACGGGTAACCAGAGTCAGGTCAGGTGGCGGTGCACCGAACCAGCCTGCAGCCATATCTTTACCCATGGAGATCTGCATCAGTTCGCCGATCTTGGCACCAGTGAAGATCAGGTTCTCTTCGTATAGCTCAGCCGGAATCTCCAGATCATCAGACACCCGCTTGTAGCGAGCGTATTCCATGGAGTGACAACCCATGCAGTAGTTCGTGAACAGAGCCACGCCACGCTGCAGGGATTCCTTGTTGGTATGATCAGGCTTCATCGTGTCCAGGGGAACCGATGGCCCGGCCGCCAGCCCGAGAGCTGGCAGGATTGCGATGAAAAGACCAAAAATCAGCTTTCTCATTATCCTGTCACCCTCTCTGGTACTGGCTTGGTTTTTTCCATGCGCGTATAGAACGGCATGAGAATAAAGTACAGGAAGTACAGCACCGTCAGGATCTGAGCGACAACGGTTCGACCCTCGGTCGCCGGCACGATACCCAGATAGCCCAGAACGATGAAGCTGACGACGAAGATAGCCAAAGCCAGCTTACTCATCCAGCCCTTGTAACGGATGGATCGCACAGGACTCTTGTCCAGCCAGGGCAGCACGAACAGGATGGCAATCGCCGCCCCCATGACAACAACACCCCAGAACTTGGCATCCAGCCCGAACAGATCCACCGTTACTGCGCGCAACATGGCGTAAAACGGTGTGAAGTACCAGACAGGCGCAATGTGCGCAGGCGTCTTCAGACTGTTTGCCGGCTCGAAGTTCGGCTTCTCCAGGAACAGACCGCCCATTTCAGGGAAATAGAACACCACGATAAAGAAAATGAAGAAGAATACGGCCACACCCAGCAAGTCGTGAACGGTGTAGTACGGATGGAACGGAATACCGTCTTTGGGAATACCGTTTTCATCCTTGTTCTTCTTGATATCGATACCGTCAGGGTTATTGGAACCCACTTCATGCAAAGCAAGAATGTGCAATACAACCAGACCCAGAAGAACGATGGGCAGCGCAACAACGTGCAGCGCGAAGAAACGGTTCAGGGTAATACCAGAGATCAGGTAGTCACCACGAATCCACAGAGACAGGTCTTCACCGATCACAGGAATGGCACCGAACAGGTTAACGATAACCTGGGCACCCCAGTATGACATCTGGCCCCAGGGCAACAGATAACCCATGAACGCTTCTGCCATCAGCACCAGATAGATCAACATGCCGAAGATCCAGATCAGTTCACGGGGCTTCTGGTAGGAGCCATACATCAGGCCACGGAACATGTGGAGGTAGACAACCACGAAGAAGGCCGATGCGCCGGTGGAATGCAGATAACGGAGCAACCAACCCCACTCCACATCACGCATGATGTACTCTACAGAGGCGAAAGCGCCTTCCGCTGACGGGTTGTAGCTCATGGTCAGCCAGATGCCGGTTACGAGCTGGTTTACCAGCACCAGCATCGCAAGCGAACCGAAGAAGTACCACATATTGAAGTTCTTCGGCGCGTAATACTTACCGACGTGCTTATTCCAAGCGTCGACAATCGGCAGACGCTCGTCTACCCAATTAATCAGTTTGTTCATTACGCTGCCTCCGGATCAAGACCAATGGTCATGGTCGCGTCGTTATCGAACCGGTAAGGAGGAACCTCAAGGTTCATCGGAGCCGGCTGATTGGAGAACACGCGACCGGACAAGTCGAACCGGGAGCCATGGCAAGGACAGAACAAACCGCCCAACCATTCACTACCCAGGTCAGCTGGTGCCACTTCAGGACGGTAGCTCGGCACACAACCCAGGTGAGTACAGATACCCACCAGAACGATGAACTCAGGCTTCAGAGAGCGCTGAGGACCGGTTATGTAGGCCGGCTGCTGGCTTGCCGTTTCAGATTCAGGGTCTTTCATTCGCGGAGACAATTGCTCAATGTTCTCGAGCATTTCCTCGGTCCGCCGGATAATCCACACCGGCTTACCCCGCCATTCGACGGTAATTTGTTGACCCGGCTCGATTTTGTCGACACTTACGGTTACCGGAGCACCGGCCGCTTCCGCTTTCGCACTGGGATTCCAGGACGCCACGAAAGGTACCGCTGCACCGACGACGCCGACACCACCCACCACGGACGTTGCGCCGATCAGAAACCGGCGTCGACCTTGGTTCACGTCGCCATTACTCATTATGGTTTTCTCCCATCAGGCGAGGCACAGACGCGGAAAACCGGCACTGCGCTTCGAAAAGGACTTCACAACCCAAAAATATAAGCGCTGAAATGGTAATGAAATTACCCCTCGCTTACAAGCCAGAAAGGTTCACCCGAGAGCCTATCCCTGCGTCAGATCAAAAATCTGACCGCCTGCAAGACACAAAAAAACCCGACCATAGGATCGGGTTTTTCCATCGACAGTAGTGCCGATTAACGCTTGGAGTACTGAGGACGCTTACGCGCCTTGCGCAGACCAACCTTCTTACGCTCAACCTTACGAGCGTCACGGGTAACATAACCCGCTTTACGCAGCGCAGGGCGCAGAGTTTCGTCGTATTCCATCAGCGCACGGGTCAGACCGTGGCGAATGGCGCCGGCCTGGCCGCTGATACCACCACCTTTTACCGTGATGGTGATGTCGAATCGATCAGCAGACTCAGCAACAACCAGCGGCTGACGAACGATCATGCGAAGAGTTTCACGACCGAAGAAGTCTTCGATGGTGCGACCGTTGATGGAGATGTTACCGCTACCCGGCTTGATAAAGACGCGAGCCGTGGATGATTTGCGGCGACCAGTACCGTAATTTTGTGCTACAGACATATTCGCCTTCCGTTAGATGTCGAGTTCTTTGGGCTGCTGGGCGGCATGAGCATGCTCAGCGCCTGCGTACACTTTCAGCTTCTTGAACATGGCGCGGCCAAGCGGACCCTTCGGAAGCATGCCTTTTACGGCCTTCTGAATGATTTGCTCGGGAGCCTTGTCAACCAGCTTCTCGAAGTTGATGGATTTGATTCCACCCGGAAAGCCGGTATGGCTGTAATACATCTTTGCTGATGCCTTTTTGCCGGTAACCTTCACCTGGCTGGCATTGATAACAATGATGTAGTCGCCAGTGTCCACGTGAGGGGTATACTCAGGCTTATGCTTGCCCCGCAGACGAAGGGCGATCTCGGTTGACAGACGACCCAGCGTCTTGCCGGCTGCGTCTACAACGTACCAGTCACGTTTTACTGTTTCTGGTTTCGCACTCAGAGTCTTCATTGATTCCGCCTTGAACGCTATATAAGAAACGTTAAAAACCACCACCGGTAAATGCAAGGCATCCGGAGGAGGTTCATACCTGTATGTTGACGTCGCCACCATTCGGGGCTGAGATAGTGACATCGCCTTGAAAAGCCAGGGCGCGAAGTATACTCGAAGCCAGCAGGAAATCCAACCCTGCCTCAAAGTGTTTCGTCAATCCCCTACTTCACCCTGATCTCAGGACCAACCATATAACCGACGGACGTTATCATACAGGGTATCTGAGAGCGTCTCGACTGCCTCAGCTCGCAGTTCTGCCAATGCCTGGACAACCCTCGGCAGGTAAACCGGAGAATTCTGCCCCTTTGCCACAAGAGCCGGCGCCATGTCTGGCGCATCGGTCTCCACCACCAGCGCCGCCAACGGCAACCGAGCAATGGCGTCGCGGGTTTTTCGGGCCCGGTCGTAAGTGATCACACCACCCACGCCGATAAAACAGCCCAGGTCTACCAGCTTTCTGGCTTGCTGGTAACTGCCAGAGAATCCGTGAACCAGGGCCTTGCCAGACCAACCGGACGATCGCAACTGGCCATACACTTCATCATGGCTGCGCACCGAGTGGATGACCAGCGGCAAAGTTAGCTTTGCTGCAATGTCGATCTGCGCCCGGAACCAGGGCAACTGCGTGGCCAGATCACCATGAAGGGCGTCAAGACCACACTCGCCGAGCCCCACGCAGCCCTCGGGCCTGGCCGAAAGCCGATTCTCCAGAGACGCCAGATCCTGCTCGCTGTGTTCGTCGACGAACCAGGGATGAATGCCAAGACAATACCAGAGCCCGCGCGCCGGGGACGCCAGCGCCTCAATCCGGTCCCAGTCCACCCTGCGCACCCCTGGAACCACCAGCGCCTCGACACCCCGCGCCCTGGCGGCATCCAGAACCTGATCGCGAACCCCGTCAAATTCGGGGAAGTCGAAATGACAATGGGCATCGACCAGCGGCATGGATTCCTCCGGTAACGGATCAGTGCTCCCGGGTTTTATGGAACTGGATATCCGGGTAACGTTCCTGGGCCAGATTCAGGTTAACCATGGTCGGGGCAATATAGGCCAGACGGTCACTACCATCGAGCGCCAGGTTTTCCTGATTCTTGCGCTGAAACTCATCCAGCTTGCGCTCATCAGCGCAACTCACCCAACGCGCAGTGGCAACGTTGATTGGCTCATACACAGCCTCAACCTTGTACTCACTCTTGAGACGACTCACCACCACGTCGAACTGCAGTACGCCTACCGCACCAACAATCAGGTCATTGTTCTTCATCGGTCGGAACACCTGGACAGCCCCCTCCTCAGAGAGCTGAATCAATCCCTTCTGAAGCTGTTTGGCTTTGAGAGGATCCTTGAGCCGTATACGACGGAACAACTCCGGCGCGAAATTTGGGATCCCGGTAAACTTCATGTCGTCGCCGGCGGTAAAGGTGTCGCCCAATTGGATGGTACCGTGGTTGTGCAGACCGATAATATCGCCGGCATAAGCCTCTTCAGCATGCTCGCGATCACCCGCCATGAATGTCAGGGCGTCGGAGAATCTCACCTCTTTACCAATTCGCACATGCCGCGCCTTCATCCCCTGATGATAGCGACCTGACACGATGCGCAGGAAGGCAACCCGATCGCGGTGCTGTGGGTCCATGTTTGCCTGGATCTTGAATACGAACCCGGAAAAGGAATCCTCTGCCGGTTCAACCGCACGGACGTCGGTTTCCCGCGCCTGGGGCGCCGGCGCCCAGTCCACCAGACCATCCAGCATATGATCCACGCCGAAATTACCGAGCGCAGTACCGAAGAACACCGGAGTCAGCTGTCCGGCAAGGAACGCTTCATGATCAAACTCATGAGACGCACCTTTAACCAGTTCAATTTCGTCACGCAGGTCTTCAGCATAGCTCCCGATCGCCTCGTCAAGCTCGGGATTATCCAGGCCTTTGACCACCCGCCTTTCCTGGATGGTATGGCCCTGACCACTCTGGTAGAGGACCACCTCGTCCCGATACAGGTGGTAGACCCCTTTGAAACTCTTGCCCATGCCAATCGGCCAGGTGATGGGGGCACAGGCAATTTTAAGAACATCTTCCACTTCATCCATTAACTCGATCGGGTCACGGGTGTCGCGATCCAGCTTGTTCATGAAGGTGATGATTGGCGTATCACGCAGGCGGGTGACTTCCATGAGCTTGATGGTGCGTTCCTCAACACCCTTGGCGCTGTCGATAACCATCAGGCAAGAATCAACCGCCGTCAGGGTCCGATAGGTATCCTCGGAGAAATCTTCGTGACCAGGGGTATCCAGAAGATTGACCAGCTTGCCGCCATAAGGAAACTGCATCACTGAGGTAGTGACCGAGATACCCCGCTCTTTCTCCATTTCCATCCAGTCGGACTTTGCGTGCTGTCCGGACTTCTTGCCCTTGACCGTTCCGGCTTTCTGAAGCGCCTGACCAAAGAGCAGCACTTTCTCGGTTATGGTGGTTTTACCGGCATCCGGGTGCGAGATAATCGCAAAGGTGCGGCGCTTGGCCACTTCCTGGGATAGGTTAGACATAAACAACGGAAACCTGATTGGGTTGGGTGAAAAACGGGCTATTATACGGGTTAGCGTAGGGTCAGGTGAACCGATAGACCATTACCCGCGCATCTTCTCGCCCGGCAGCATCCGGATAGTAATCGGGCCTGCGGCCAATTTCCTCAAAACCTTCGCTGGCGTACAACGCGGCCGCCGCTTCGTTGCTCTCCCGGACTTCCAGAATCATCTGCACCATTCCGTCCCGGATGGATTCAGCCACCGCGTAGCGCAACAGGTAGCGGCCGGCACCCTGCCCCCGAAGGGCGGGGTGTACGCAGACATTCAACAAGTGAGCCTCATCAACCATATAATTGACCACCGCGTAACCCACCATATCGTCGCCCCGTATAAGCGCCCATAGTCGATATTGCGGTTTGAAGCAGTCCCGAAACAGAGACTCCGGCCAGGGGTGAGAATACCCAAGGCACTCCAGCTCCATGACCTGGGGAAGATCAGACTCCACAAGGCTGCGAACAGCCAGATCTGATTTCTGAATCTGGTGCAGGACCGTTGCCGACATCAATCTTTTGCCGCCAGGGAGCGGATCTTTTGCCATAACTCTCGTTTCAGTGCGGGGTCGCCTGCCAGGGCTGCAGGGGATGCATCAAATACCACTTCCGGCCTGCGGCCAACAACGTCAGTAAGGATGTCCCCAACCCCACCAACCCCGGCCCCAAGGCCAAGCGCTATAACAGCCTTGCCCGAGGTATGGAGCAGTGATTGTCGCAGTAAGTCAGCAAGGTCTGCGTCACTATTGAGCGACACCCTCACATTATTGAACAGAGGCCAGCGCAGGACTTCTGACGTGTCCGGGGCTTGCTCACCGAGACTACGAAGAATGTTTCGAGCCAACGCATCCTGCATGCTGAAACTGGCGTCCTCCGACAGATTGGCAAGCAAAAGAATGCTATCTCCCACCCAATACTGCAAACAGAGCCTGGCCACGCCTTCACCAGAAGCGACGAGCGGACCGGCCTGGGGCATACCCTCTTCCGGCGGCTCTGCAACCAGTTCCAGCCCTCCGGAATCCACAAGGCCTGGCTCTGCCTCGACCTCCTGCGATGTTTTGCCAGCCCCTTTCTCCATCAGATTCTTGAGCTGGGTCAGGCGGTCTTTGTTGGCAGGATCAACCACAGGGCGAATAGACACTGCCCGCTTAATTGCCGGCGCATCCGAAACAGCAGCCTGACGCGGCTCCGTCTCCTCAACGGAAAAATCGTACTCCGGGCTCGGGGCAGCGCCGGGCAGCGGCGCCCGGGCATACCATAGATGAATACCGGCGGCCCCAAGATAGAACTGCCTTTCCGCTTCTGTTCGGATCACGTCATGCCTCTGGCAAGCAACGAGTTCAAGGTTCTATCACCATCAGACATCGGCAACCTGAGGGTGCTGACGAATACCACCCCTTGCGATCAGATTCAAAGCCTCAATGTACGCCTTTGCGGACGCTATGATGATATCAGTATCGGAACCGACACCGTTGACTATGCGCCCACCACGCTCAAGGCGAACAGTGACTTCGCCCTGAGCATCGGTACCACTGGTTATATTATTCACTGAGTACAGCTGGAGATTGCATCCTGAATCAACCAGCGACTCAATTGCCTTGAACGTTGCATCCACCGGACCACTACCCTCAGCCTCGACAGCGTGCTCCTTGCCATCCAATGTCAGCGTTAGATGGGCCTTGGGGACCACTCCGGTTTCGGAGCAAACCCGCATACAGACAAGGCTGTAGCGACCCTCTTCATCTTTCTGCCGTGTATCGCTGGCAATGGCCTGAAGGTCTTCATCAAAAATCTCATGCTTAAGATCAGCCAAGGCCTTGAAGCGAGTAAATGCCTCGTTAAGCTCAGACTCGGTATCAAATTGAATGCCCAGCTCCAGCAGCCGGGTACGGAAAGCGTTACGGCCGGAGTGTTTCCCGAGAACAAGGCTGTTTGTGTGCCAGCCAACGTCCTGTGCACGCATGATTTCATAGGTTTCCCGGTGCTTGAGAACACCGTCCTGATGAATACCGGATTCATGGGCAAAGGCATTGGCCCCGACAATCGCCTTGTTAGGCTGTACCGGAAAACCGGTAATGGTCGACACAAGCCGGGATGCCGGCACGATGTGCTGGGTATCGATTCGTGTATCAATATTGAAGAGATCCTGGCGGGTACGCACAGCCATTACGATTTCTTCGAGAGAAGCATTACCGGCACGCTCTCCCAGACCGTTAATAGTGCACTCCACCTGGCGGGCACCACTGGTAACCGCAGCAAGAGAGTTAGCCACAGCCAGTCCCAGATCATTATGACAATGGACGGAAAAAATGGCTTTGTCAGCGTTGGGGATACGGTTCAATAGCTGTCGGATTGTTTCACCGAACTGCTCAGGGATCGCATAGCCGACAGTGTCTGGAATATTGATGGTTCGGGCGCCGGCATCAATCGCCGCTTCGATGATACGACAGAGGAAATCCAGCTCTGAACGACCAGCGTCTTCACAGGAAAACTCAACGTCATCAGTATGGCTCCGAGCGCGTTTTACCGCCCGAACGGCCTGTTCCACTACCTGATCCGGTTCCATC
This sequence comes from Marinobacter sp. MBR-99, assembly GCF_040547575.1. Classification (NCBI taxonomy): domain Bacteria; kingdom Pseudomonadati; phylum Pseudomonadota; class Gammaproteobacteria; order Pseudomonadales; family Marinobacteraceae; genus Marinobacter; species Marinobacter sp. MBR-99. The sequence goes on from NZ_JBEPPY010000003.1 coordinate 249,473, forward strand.
TGAAGCTTATGCTTCATATGAATCGGAGAGGTGGCAATAAAGGTATGGATGCGGCCACTGGCCGCAGGACGAATGGCCTCAGCCGCGCGATCAATATCCTTGTCCAGGGCACGGGCAAGACTGCAAACGGTGGAATCCTTGATGGTCTCCGCGATAGCCTTGACTGCATCGAAGTCGCCCTGACTGGCAATCGCGAAGCCTGCCTCTATCACATCCACGCGCAACTTTTCGAGAACTTTTGCAATGCGCAGCTTCTCGTTCTTGTTCATGGTGGCGCCAGGGCTCTGTTCGCCATCACGGAGAGTAGTATCAAAAATGACCAGATGATCAGTTGCGGCCATTAGAAGGCTCCCATCAAAAACTAGGTTTGGATTATGGTAGGGAGTATATCACTTCTCCCGAAGCACAAATAAAAAAGCCCCGGCATCAAAGATGCTGGGGCTTTCGGTATTAGGAGCCTGACGATGACCTACTCTCACATGGGCGAACCACACTACCATCGGCGCTGGTCTGTTTCACTTCTGAGTTCGGGATGGGATCAGGTGGTTCCAGACCGCTATGGTCGTCAGGCAAAACGGATGATCACTGGGAAGGACGAGATGGAACGTGATGTTGATTTCTATGGAGCCTGGCGTTTGCCTTGCTCTGCGTTATCCGCAATTGTCTTGGGTGTTATATAGTCAAGCCGCACGAGCAATTAGTACTGGTTAGCTCAACGCCTCACAGCGCTTACACACCCAGCCTATCAACGTCCTGGTCTTGAACGGCTCTTCAGGAGGCTCAAGGCCTCAGGGAGATCTCATCTTGGAAGGGGCTTCCCGCTTAGATGCTTTCAGCGGTTATCCTGTCCGAACATAGCTACCGGGCAATGCGTCTGGCGACACAACCCGAACACCAGAGGTTCGTCCACTCCGGTCCTCTCGTACTAGGAGCAGCTTTCCTCAAATCTCCAACGTCCACGGCAGATAGGGACCGAACTGTCTCACGACGTTCT